>JAUXUB010000054.1 GCA_030680955.1 bacterium
ATCCGCCTGGGAAGTACGGCCGCAAGGCTAAAACTCAAAGGAATAGACGGGGACTTGCACAAGCAGTGGATTATGTGGTTTAATTCGATGGTAAACGAAGAACCTTACCAGGGTTAGAACTCTACTTGAAAGCTCTAAGAAACTAGAGCCCTCGCAAGACAAGTGGACAGGTGATGCATGGCCGTCGTCAGTTCGTGGTTTGAATTGTACCCTTAAGTGGGCTAACGAACGCAACCCTCGTTGTGTGTTACAAGTGTCACACGAGACCGCCCTCCCCTTTGCGCAAGAGCGCAAAGGGGCGCAGAATTACGCTGACTTCACGCTGATTTACGCAGAAGTAAATGCAATTGTATTTTGTCTGCGACAGTCTGCGTCCAGTCTGCGATTGTCCGCGCCCCTTTGTTCGTTCTCGAACAAAGGGGAGGGAGGAAGGAGAGGATGACGCCAGGTCAGCATGTCCCTTTGATACCCTGGGCTACACACATAATACAATGACCGCTACAACGCGCAGCGACGAGGCGACTCTGAGCTAATCGTCAAAAGCGGCCTCAGTTCGGATTGGAGTCTGAAACTCGACTCCATGAAGCTGGAATTGCTAGTAATCACAGGTCAGCTAAACTGTGGTGAATACGTTCTCAAGTCTTGTACTCACAAATAAGTGCGCCCGGCAGCGTATAAAACTAAGTGGTTAAAATCCACTCTTCCGACATTTGGTCGGAACGTAGTTGAAAGATAGGTCCAATTCCGCGAGGAATGGTCCGGAGGATCTGGAAACAAAACACAGCCTATATAAAAAAATGCGAATCGAGCTTTGAACCGACAAAAGGGTGGTGAGCAAAGTGAAGATTCATAAAAAAGCATCGTAGGATGTATGGAATAGAATTATACGTGACCCGTGGGAGATCTCGTGTGTTAATGGAAAATTATGCACAGGAGAAGTCAGCAGAGTCGTAGTACTATGCGTCAAGTTATGATATAATTGATGTATGGGAAGGACGAAACCGATAGTAGCAAAAGAGTATATTGTTGGATTGACCGATGGAGAAGGGTGCTTCTATGTAAATATAGGCAAGTATCCGGCTTATAAATCGGGATTTAGAATTCAAATGCATTTTTACATAAAAATGCAAGAAAAAGATTTTCCTCTGTTAGAAAAGATAAAGGATACATTAGAATGTGGCGAAGTATATTTCCAAAAGGAAAAACGAGCCAACCATTGTCAATGTTATCGTTATACTGTTTCTTCGCAGGAAGATATTTTGAATAAAATTATTCCCTTCTTTATAAAGTATCCTTTGCAAAGTATCACGAAACGCAAAAGTTTTGAAATATTTTGTAAAATAGGAAGTTTAATAAAAAAAGGAGAACATCTAAACAAAAAAGGAATTAAAAGAATTCAATTACTCAAATTGCAGATGAATAAAAAAACTATTGGACTCGCGTAGTGCGGGAAATCCGCATGCTACGTGGGAACGTGAAATGTTCCAAAAATCACATTCGCCCGTCAAGTCAAGGGAGCCGGGAGTACCCGAAGTATCCCTATAAGGGGGTCCTAAGGTAAGCTCGGTGACAGGGACTAAGTCGTAACAAGGCACGGCTAGCGGAAGCTGGTCGTGGATTAATTCAATTTGAAAACCGTTACAATTTTTCTTAAATTTATTTTGATTAAGATTGAGACTCTCATCTCAAATGAGCGTCTGACCTCGGAGAGGTTTAACTTATTGAGTCGGTATTGTGTCGCTCAATTGACGACACAATGGTTTGTAAGAACCCAAAACTTTCTGACAGTAAAGAAAGAATTACAAAATAAAAAAGTTTCCGCCATAGGCGGATCCGCCTTTGGCGGAAAAAAGAACGAAACAAAACATAGAACAGCATAAATAAAAAACCACCAAGAAATTGGTGGTTTTTGTATGTATATGAATTATATCTTTATTCCATATTTTTGAATTTCAGAAATAAATGGCGTGGCTATTGTTTTATAATCTTTTGAAGAAACAGGATGAGCTTCAATTCTGTTATCTAATTTCCAATGTAAAAAATTTAATTGTCCGATTTCTGCCATTTCATCTTTTCCTAACTTTGGAGAAACTATACATATATCAATATCGCTATCTTTTTTAGCTTTACCTCGAGCATATGAGCCAAACAATATCATATGTTCCACTGGAATTCCGGAATTTTCTAATCTCTCCCTATACTTTGATAGGGTATTTTTTATTTCTTTTTTTATTGTTTTTTTAGCCATATTTTAAATTCATTGATTTCTTTGATATATTGTTTGGTGTACAAAGCTGTGGCGCGTTTATAAAAAGAATTTTTATAATCATCGTATCTGGTTTTGATGTTGAAAGCATTTACGTCATAAAGTAATTTCGCTTGCTTGTCTGTTAATTTAATTTTTGCTTTTTCCGCGAGAAGTAAAAGATCATGGGTTATGGGGGTTATTCCACCATTACGAACAATAATGCCTTTGATATATTTTTCTAGTGATAGATGACAGAAAAACAAAGTATACATATACTTTTTGGATTGTAGCAACACTAAAGCTATACCCCAGTCTTTATTAGAAGAGTCAAACAAATATTTAATTAACTCTGCATTAGACATAATGTGAGTATAGCATATATTTGCAAAAAATAAA
>JAUXUB010000055.1 GCA_030680955.1 bacterium
AAATTATAAATTCGCAGCGAAGTTTTGCAGCGCAACCAGCGTGGAAACGATCCGTCATTATTTTAGCTGGAGTATTTATGAATTTTCTTTTAGGCTGGCTCCTGATTTCAGCGGTTTTTATGATAGGTCGTGAAGCTGGTATATATGTCTCTAGAGTCGAGCCAGACGGACCGGCTGCAGTAAGTGGAATTAAACCCAATGATCGCATCTCGGGATATAAATCAGCAGATGAATTTATTACCTATATAAAAGAACATAGCGATGAAACAATTTCAATTTCAATTCTTCGTGACGGCAAAACGGAAGTAGTTCAAACTAATCCAAGAATTAATCCACCCGAAGGTCAAGGAGCGCTTGGAATTGTGCTTGATGAGGAAAAAATTGGTCCTCGTGGATTTCTTCCCGCATTATATCAAGGACTTTTAACTACAGTTCAGTTAATAGGTTTGATCTTTATGGCGCTTATTAATTTCTTTGGAGGAGTATTTACAAATACCGCAGATCTTAAAAGTGTCACAGGACCAATAGGAATCTTCAAAATAGCCGAAGGTGCTGGCGCGCTGGGACTTGCTACTTTTTTGCAATTCTTCGCATTAATTTCAATAAATCTTGGTGTAATTAATATTTTTCCATTCCCTGCGTTAGATGGCGGAAGATTTCTTTTCATATTAATAGAGAAAATCAAAGGCTCGCCAATTCCAGTAAAATTTGAACGCATTGTAAACGGAGTAGGTTTTGCACTTCTTATTTCACTGATGGTATTTATTACTATTCATGATATTAAAAATCTTATAATGTAATGGTCGCGTGATCTGATTACCAAGTATTGCAGATTGTGCGTCTGGGTAATCGGATCACAATAATATTTTCGCATCGTTCCCAGTAACCTGATTACCAAATTTAGTTTTTATGTCTTTAGGTAATCAGGTTACGCAAATATAATCCTCCCCCTTTGTAGGTAATCGAATTACCCAATATTGTTTATTGTTTGTTTGGATAACCAGATTACCTTATATTGGAATTATAATCGGGCTTTCCCCGTAACCCGATTACCCAAATATTGTTTTTAAGTTTTTAGGTAATCGGGTTACGCAAATATAAATTCGCATTGTTCCCCGTAACTAGATTACCAAATATTGCCCTTTGTGTGCTCTGGTAATCTGATTACGAAATATTGTCTCGTATTAATTTAACTATTCCCCGTAACCCGATTACCCAATATTGTGTTTATGTCTCTAGGTAATCGGGTTACGAGATTTTATCTTTTGTTATATGTTATAATTATATCATTGGAGATAATTAGATTTATTAGATTAAATATATAATAAAGCTATGGGTAATTTCAGAAAAGTATTTACTATTGGTTTGTATCTGGTTTTAGCAGTTATTCTTACAAGTGGAACTTATTTTGTCATAATTAATTTTGATTATTCTTTTTTAAAGATTGATGAAGCAAAAGCTGTAACTTGTCCTGGTGGGGTTTCATACGGTGGATACTGTTATTATCCTGGATCAGCAAACACGTCTTGTACTCAAACGTGTGCGGCTCCGGCTATAAGTTCTACCTGCGATGCCGCTGGTTTAACATATGCTTATGATGCAACAAGGTGCGCAGCTATTGGTGCACTATTAATCACTACTTCAACATTTAATGGTACAAGTTATGCTGGAAATATTGGATGCTCATATAATACCGCGACGCCCAGATGGAGGCTAACAAACACTGCGCCAGCTTGTGCTAATAATACCAGTGGTTCATCAAACTATCCTGCTTGTGCGTGTGCTGGTATAACTGTTCCAGCATCACCTGGAAGTTTTGCGGCTACAGCGGCATCATCAACCGCAATTAATCTAACCTGGACTGATGTTACAAACGAAACAAGTTACAGAATTGAAAGAGCTCTTGAGTCTAGTCCTGGAAGTGCAACTTCAGGAACATTCACGACCATCGCTTCACCAGCAATAAATATAACAACCTACCAAGATGCAGGTCTTCCAGCTGCTACGCTTTATTACTATAAAATTTACGCAGTAAATGTTGGTGGCGATTCAATAGCATCACTTGCAAGCGCAACAACGCTAGTAGATTCATCATCAAACCTCACTGACACTAATAACATCAGCGATTTTAAAGTTCAAAGAAATTGTACTATTGCAAAAGCGGCATCCACCACAGTAACGCTGGTTGCTGGCGCTCATTATGATGCGCCTGGTGTAAATGGCACTTCTAGCGCTTTTATTCGTCTTGTAAGTACCAGGGGCTCTGGAATGGGCTTGATATTGGGCGGCGGATCGCAGAAGCCAAATGAATTTACTTGGTACATAAATGACCCAGATTTTACTGATGGCTTAGTGCAATTTAAACGCGATGCAGTTTCATCTGGTGATGAACGTTTTTGCTGGGAAATAGTTGAGTATGTTGGGCCTTCAAGTGGGTCAAATGAAATGAAAGTTCGCTCTGCTTTACCAGTAACTTATTCTGCCTCCAACCCAGAAGGGCTTACTGTTAATGGTTCCGCAACTACCGTAGTAAACTCAAATAAAGTTGTCGTTTTTATAACTGGTCAAAATAGTATTTCAAATGGATCTGCGCAAGAGATTTCTGGTGGCCAGAGTACAGCAGAGTGGAATTCAATATCCAGTTATCCTATTTTTACACGAGGCATTACACAGACCAACGCAAATAGTTTAAGTTATGCGGTGGTTGAGTTTACTGGTTCTAATTGGAAAGTGCAGAGGGTTGAACACCAATTTGTTGCCGCTGGCGTAGTAGAAGTTACGACTACTATTGATATAGGCTCACTATCTCGCGCGTTTTTCCACAGTCAATTTAGAAGAAGTGGCTCAGACTCCATGCTAAACGCTGGTCCTGAAGTTTGGCTCTCCGCAACAAATGTAATTAGTTTTCTTTTAGATTCCGCCGCATCAACGCCATCAAACAAAACTGCAGTTGTATGGCTTGTAAGCAATAGTGATGAGTCAAGCTCTGGTATGAAAGTTCAGCACATAAGCGGCACAAGACTAACCCCAGATATTTCTGAAGGAACAAGTAATCCAAACGAAGACGAATGGACAAAAACCATTTCTACAATTAGAAGCACTTCTTCAGCCTCAATTATGGGTGAAAATGGAATATCGACAGGTGGTGGAACTACAGTCCCTTATGGCTGGCTTTCTCTTTATTTAAATTCGTCATCCAGTGTAAAATTATATCAATCAGATGATGCCAGAACTCAAAATTATCGTTTTCAAGTGGTAGAATGGCCTCTTAAAGGAGTTCAAACTGGTTTGTCTGCTCATCGTTTTTTTAATAATACTAATTCAAACAGTGTTGGCGCGGCGTATGCGGCGCAAAATGCCACTGCGGCACTAATAAATTCTGGAGATGCTTTTCGTTTACGAACACTCATAAACGTAACAAGCACTAACCCAACAGCTTCTCTTGCAACAAGTAGCCAAAAATATTTCCTTCAATTTGCTAAAAAAAATGGAGACTGCGATACGGGTTTTTCAGGTGAAGGTTATGCAAATATTAGTTCAAGTACTGTAATCGCTTTTAAAAATAATCTAACCCCAGTTGATGGTAATTCGTTAACAGCTTCTTCGGGAGATCCATTAGTGGTGGGGCACACAGTAGTTCCACAAAGCTATGTAGAATCTAATCCTTTTACCAATAATCAAAGCTCTATTTTAGCTGGCAAAGATGGACTCTGGGATTTTTCTCTTTATGATAACGGCGCGCCAGCCGGCACAACTTATTGCATAAGAGCAATAAATGATAAACCTTGGACATTAAAAAATAATATACAAATTGTTCCGAATAAATTTAAAGATATCACTACTGCTACTAGTGCGGTAGATATGGTTTTTAGTGCTGATGGTGCTAATATGTACATACCTAGAGATTTAGGGGTGGTAGACCAATACAGCCTCTCTACTCCATGGGATGTTACCACTGCGGTTTCAATAGGGAACTTTAATTTTGTTACGAGTTTTGGGGATGATACAGCAAGAATACCCAGTATTGCCTTTAAAAGCGATGGTACAAAGATGTATGCTCTTTGGAGTAATCAAAATAAAATTTATCAATTTAGTTTATCAGAGGCATGGAATGTGAGTACTGCGGTATATGATAATGTATATAAAAGCATTTATGCGCAAACAGGCGCAAGCAGTAAATCGCCATGGGCATTAACTCTTAGTAAAGATGGATCTAAATTATATATAGGAACTTTAACATATTCTTCCATCTATCAATATAAATTAACTGAAAATTGGAATCTTGCAACACTTGTCTATGATAATGTTTATTTAACTTTTGATGGTGCTGTAGTTGGCATTACATTTAATAGTGATGGCACCAAGATGTACTTAGCTGGAGGAGGTCCTATTGGAGGTTTTTACGCTAATGCCAGTCCAAACTGGTTACAGAGAATTTGGGCATATTTATTTGCACCACTTAATAGCTTAATGACGTGGTTATCTACTCCTTATGCAAAGGCCTTTGCTGGCGGCGGGGTTGGAATGAGTATCTATTCACTTGTTACTCCTTGGGATATACGAACAACCACATACGATGGAGTGATTGGCGTTGGTGCGCCAACTGATCCAACAGAAGGAATTGCTATAAATGCAGACGGAAATCAAATTTATTATTTAAGTATGACAAATCAAGCTTATACATATACGGTCGAACAATACGCACCAGTCAACGATTTTTATGCGTATCTTGACTCTTACAGCTCTATAGCAGAAATTACCACCGCTGGTCCAACTTTTGGCAGTTTAATTCAAAAAAATTATAGATGGTATAAAGATGTTAATACTAAAGATCCCTCAAATTCTGAAAGTGTCTCGGCTGAAAATACAGAGATGTCTAATTTGGTTTTGGGTCGCAAACGTCACTTGCGGATTAGCGTTACTAATCCAAGTGGTGTTTTCTCTTCAGGTCAGAAATTTAAACTTCAATACCAGAGAAGTACAACTACTGCGTCATGGACTGATGTGGGTCCATCTAGTGCTTTTACGGGCTATGATATTTGTACTACTTGTGCCGATGGCGAAGCTATCACAGCTTTACGTCTTACTGGCTCCACTATTAAACAAACTTACGAAGAGCCAACAGGTACCGCAATATCTACAACCACCCCCAATGCAATAAACGATGGCGCTGTTGCTGAGTGGGATTGGGCACTTACAACTAATGGGGCGTTGACGGCGGGCGCACCTTATTATTTTAGAATGGTTGGCTCTGACGGCACAGTTTTTGGAACTTATCAAAATTATCCAAAGCTTACAATTTCAAGTGATAATTATACATCTGGCGAAGTTACCTCTGTAATTTACGACACCGGAAGTTCAACCGGCTCACAACTCAATTCATTTTATTGGGATGGATCTCAACCACAAGTGGCTGATTTCGTAAAATTCCAGTTCGCTTCAGCAAGCACTACTACGCCTCTGGGAGGCTGGAACTTTGTAGGCCCGCAAGGCATCGGTGGAGATAGTGACTGGTATCAACCTACTGGTCCAAACATTCCTCAATCCATAACTCCCGAGTACCACAAAAATTACCGCTACTTTAGATTCAAGGTTCGCTTAGGCTCTTCCTCTGGCATAAGCCCTGTAATAAAACGTGTAATTGTAAACTGGTCCCCCTAAATATATCGTAACCCGGTTACGATATATTGTTATACCATCCTCAATTAACCACTTCCTATAAAATTTTTGTCATTGCGAGGGCGAAGCCCGCGGCAATCCAGGAAATAACGGGTTAAATCTGGATTGCTTCGTCGTTCCTCCTCGCAAAGACGAGGCTAAAAGAGTAGTGGTTAATTGGGGATGGTATTATATTGGTTCTAAAGTGATGTCGCTTAAAGAATTAAGATCGCAAGATTGTAACCACTCTAGTGTTGCTTTTCGGTAGGCGATTGGGTTATTAAAAAATTCACCAAGAAACTCTCGTTGAGTTACAGATGAAAAGTTTTTAATTCCGACATAATCAGGAAAACTACTCCATCTGTACTTTTCTAAAAATTCAATTGCTTTAAGAGGATTTATGATTTCTCTTTTTCTCCACTCGGGCATGTAATAATCTAGTGGGTTAAGATGAATATAATATGGAAGGTGAATAAAATGTTCCTCTTTCTCAATAAGAATAGCTTTATATCTACCTTCAAATAAAGTTCCACTACGATCATACTTTTCATTAATATGACGAGAATATCCTTGATTAAGTCGTTTCATAAAAATAGACAAAGCATTATCACTTTTGGGAATTATCATAAGATGATAATGATTTTTCATTAGACAAAAAGCTAATATTTCTACAAGAGGTTCACGTTTTCCTTGATTTTCCGTTTTGCCAATATATCGTAACCCGGTTACGATATATTGCTTTTGCTTGTTGTAATGATAAGAAACATTACTAATATGATTAATATTATTGAACTCATAAAGATCGTGAATAAACCGGACATAATCCGACTCTTCCGGAAATATTACTCGCTTATCAACTCCGCGATTTAGTATATGGTAAATTTTTCCAGCAACAATTTGTGGCCTTTTCATAGTAATAGTATAAATTATATATCGTAACCTGGTTACGATATATAATGTTTTGAGATATATATTGTAACCAGGTTACGATATATTGTGTTTATGGTCAATATCGAAATCGTCGTGTATAATATTTTTATGTTACAATCTAAACTTTTTTCAAAATCAACAAGAGAATTTCCAAAGGATGAGGAGTCTTTAAACGCTAAACTTCTAATACGAGCTGGTTTTATCAGGAAAATTTCTGCAGGTGTATATGCTTATTTGCCACTTGGTCTGCGTGTGCTCCAAAACATTAATAATATAGTACGCGAAGAGATGAATGCACTTGGCGCAGAGGAATTACTTATGCCCGCACTGATTCCTAAAGCAATTTGGGAAAAAAGTGCAAGGTGGGATGTGGACATTGCTTATAAAATAAAAGATGAGGGATCTAGTGAATACGGTTTAGGCTGGACGCATGAGGAAGTTATAACCGAAATAGCAACTCATAATATATTTTCTTACAGCGATTTACCAAGAGCTGTTTATCAAATACAAACTAAGTTTAGAAAAGAGCCACGTGCAAAGTCTGGTATTTTGCGCGGCCGTGAATTTACAATGAAAGATTTATATAGCTTTCATGTGAGTGAAGGAGATTTAGATGTTTACTATAAAAAAGTCATTGAGTCATATAAAAAAATATTTAATCGTCTTTCGCTTAATGCTAAAGTTGTTGAAGCTGGAGGCGGACTATTTACTAAAAATATTACCCACGAATTTCAAGTAATATCGGACTCCGGTGAAGATGTTATTTATTTTTGCGATAAATGTAATTTTGCACAAAACAAAGAAATAGCAAAAGTAGTGGCGGGAGATAATTGTCCTTCTTGTGGCAAGGACAAAATTGGAAAGACGCAAGCTATTGAAGTAGCAAATGTTTTTAGGCAGGGAACAAAATATAGTGAAGCTTTTGGGCTAAATATTAAGGACGAAGGAGGCAAATCCAGCCCAGTTTGGCATGGGTCGTATGGAATAGGAATCTCTCGAATTATGGGCACTTTAGTAGAGGTTTATAATGATGCGCGAGGAATTATATGGCCAGAGGCCGTTGCCCCTTTTAGAGTACATTTAATAGCGCTCGGTCTTAAAAATCAAGATAAATGTCAAGAGATTTATAATGCTTTACAAGAGAAAGGGATAGAGGTATTATACGACGAAAGAAGTGAAGTTTCTGTTGGAGAAAAATTTGCAGACGCAGATTTAATTGGTATTCCACTGCGGGCTGTAGTAAGTGACAAAACTGGAGATAAGATAGAAATAAAACATAGGAATAGCACCGAAGTAAAACTTGTAACGCTCTCTGAACTTATTAAATCGTTTTAAAGCTAGTAGACTGGTGAATCGATTAACTAACTAATCATATAGTTATCGGTTATTAGTCATTAGAATTGTTTGATGGCCTTTTTTAATTATTTTTCAAAAGATATCGGAATAGATTTAGGAACAGCAAATACGCTTGTTTATCTTGCTGGTCGCGGAATTGTTGTTAATCAGCCATCAATAGCGGCAGTGAATGTTAAGACTTCTAATATATTATCGGTGGGAGACGATGCAAAAAAAATGTTGTCGCGCACGCCACCGCACATTAATGTAGTTAGACCTTTAGTAAATGGTGTAATCTCTGATTTTGAAGTTACTCAAGAAATACTACGACATTTTTTGGTAATGGCAGGTGGTTCGCGAATGTTTAATTATAGAACCGCGGTTCTTGGTGTACCTAGTAATTTAACAGAAGTAGAACGCAAGTCAGTAGAAGATGCCGCAGTGGGCGCAGGAGTGCGACACGCATATGTAATAGAAGAAACTGTTGCCGCAACACTAGGCGCTGGACTTCCAATTAATGAGCCTACATCTAATATGATTGTAGATATTGGTGGTGGAACTACAGATATTGCTGTAATTTCGCTCGGTGGTTCGGTAGTATCTCGTAGTTTAAAAATTGCCGGAGATCATTTTAATCAAGATATTATAAATTTCGTTAGAGACGAATTTAAACTTTTAATTGGAGAACCGACAGCAGAAGATATAAAAATAGCCGTTGGTTCTGCGATGCCGCTCAATGAAAAACTAGAAATATTTGTTCGTGGTAGAGACCTTGTAAGTGGTCTGCCCCGAGAAATTACAATAAAAAATACTCATGCGAGAGCCGCAATCGCACGCTCACTAAAATATATAGTTGACGCAATAAAAGAAGTTATCGAAATTGCTCCACCAGAACTAGCCGGTGATATCTATAAAAATGGAGTTTACTTATGTGGCGGTGGAAGTTTACTTAGGGGAATTAATGAACTTATCGCAAGAGAACTTTCAGTTAACTGTTATATAATAGACGAACCTTTAACTTGCGTTGTGCGGGGTATTGGTAAGGTTATTGAAAATATTGATGCGCATAAAAGATTTCTAGATAATCCAGTTCATCCAAAAGATATCAGTCTTTAATTCTAATTGTTAAAAGTTTAAAATATGAATAAGACTGAGGAGTTAAATTTTGAAGAAATATTGCAGGATAATGATACAGATAGACGCTCTCTTGAATTATCGTTGACTCGTAATGTATTTTATGGCTTCTACGTGGTCATGATCGTAATAATCATGATTTTTTTTGTTAGAACTTTAACGCTATCTGTAGTTAAATCTGATTTTTATACAAAAAGAGCTTTTGCTAATGTGAACAAAGAGGTTTACATTCCTGCACCACGAGGAATAATTTATGATAGATTTAATAAAGTAATTGCAGGTAACGAACCCGGATTTTCTGTTTCTATAAAACTCTCCGAGTATCGAAATAATCAAACTGCGATTCGTGATTTTCTTAAGGCTTCAATAGGAATTAATAATGTTGATATAGATAACGCAATTAGGAATGCAAATCTCGAAGAAAGTGATTTAGTTATAGTAAGCTCCAATATTATTGAAGAAGACATTATTAAACTTAGAGCAAAGGATATTAAAGGTCTCTATATTGAAGATAATTATCTTCGAAATTATCCATTTAATGACGCATTTACTCATGTAGTTGGTTATGTAGATACTGAAAATATAGGTAGAACTGGACTTGAAGCTTATTATCAAACTAGACTCAAAGGTACAGATGGGGCAGTCGTTAGACAACGTGACGCGCGAGGTAAGATTATAGACTTTAAAGAAATAAGAAATTCATCTCCCGGAACTAATTTAAATACCACACTTGACGCTGATTTTCAGATATATTTTAAAAATAGACTTGAGCAAGGATTAGAAGATTTAAATAAAATTTCTGGTGTTGGAGTTGCAGTAGATCCAAGAACCGGAGAAATATTAGCGCTTATTAGTTTACCATCTTTTGATTCAAATTTATTTTCGTATCAAAATGATGTTGAAATGAGCAAGCAAAAAACAGAAATATTAAATGATAAAAACAAAGCACTTTTTAATCGCGCTCTTTCCGGCGTTTATAATCCAGGATCAACCATTAAACCACTGGTTGCAGTTGCGGCGCTAACCGAAAACGTAATTACACCAACTAAACAAATTTATTCACGAGGTTATATTGAAGTGCCGAATCCATATAACCCAAGCGCACCAAGTAGATTTCTTGACTCAAAACCGAATGGTTGGGTAGATGTAAGATCAGCGCTTGCAAAATCTTCAAATATATTTTTTTATGCTGTAGGTGGGGGATTCCCATCAGGTGGAGGAGAAGGTATAGGTGGAGAAAATATGGTTGGACTTGGAATTAATAGATTAATAAAATGGTGGCAAAAATTTGGGCTTGGAGAAAAAACTAATATTGATCTTTTAGATGAAAAAAGTGGTTTTCTCCCAAATCCAGATGAAAAAAAAGTACGAACTGGAACAATATGGCGTATTGGAGATACCTATAACGTTTCAATAGGGCAGGGAGATTTACTTATAACACCACTACAGTTAATAAATTATATAAGCGCTATTGCAAATGGCGGTACATTAAATCAATTGTATATTAATAAAGATATTGAATCTGTGCCACTTAGTACGATTACAGGTTCGGAAAGTCAGTTTAAAGAAACACAAGAAGGAATGCGAGATGTTGTGCGTATGCCATACGGTTCAGCAAAGTCTCTAAATCTTGTTTCAATGTCTGTTGCCGCAAAAACTGGAACAGCGCAAATTCAAAATAATCAAAAATTAAATGCATTTACTGTTGCCTATGCGCCATATGATAATCCACAAGTAGTTATTTTAGTACTTATTGAAGATGCCAGAGAAGGAAGTTCAAATACAATTCCAGTAGCAAGAGACGTCCTAGAATGGTATTATAGAAATCGTATAGCTAACCAAAAATTTTCTGCTAGTTCTACTGCGCCAAGTGTTATTGATTCAAGCATAACAATAAATGATAGTAGCTCAACAGTTCAAAATGCTACTGGTACGAGATAGTAATAATTAAATATATGATTATTAAATTATTAAAAAAGAAAGCTCGAGAGAATTTTGTATTAGGTTTTTTCCTTCTATCGTTAATTATTTTGATAGTTAGCGCAATTGTTACTTACCTTTATTTTCCCAGTATTTCAGGAAATAATATTATAATATATCTAGATTTGTACCGCGACAGAAGTGTTTCTGGAAGCGTGAGGGACATATATCAGTTTATATCACTTGGGTTTGTATTAATTTGCACAAATTTATTAATTAGCAGAGAGCTTTCTTCTAAACAGACGATTTTAGCTAGTTTTGTTTCTGTTGTTTCAGTAATTTTGTCTATATTGATTTTAATTGCAATAGGTGGTATCATCCACATTAACTAGTCCCTCACTCAAGAAGGAGTGTGGGTTTAGGTTAAATTAATTTTTAATACAGGAAGTTGCGGATAATGCTTTTTTTGTGGAGGGATGAATCCCACACATAAGAAGTAGTTTGACCACTTCTTATGTGTGGGATGAATTTTGCAATAATCGAAACTGGAGGTAAACAATATTTGGTTAAACCAGGATTAAAACTTAAAATTGAAAAGCTTGAAAGTGATGATAAGAATACCTTTGTTTTTGATAAGGTATTACTTAAAAACGATGGTAAGAATCTTGAAATAGGAACTCCTTATGTAAATAATGCTACAGTAGAAGCCAAGTTAACACGTGAAGGACGTGCATCTAAGAAGATTGTGTTTAAATATAGCTCTAAAACAAGGTATCATAAGAAAAAGGGTCACAGGCAACACTTTACAGAAGTAGAGATTACAAAGATATAAATTAAATACGTCCTAGAATTGCGGCGCTTAGCGTTTCTTCGTCTGCAAATTCTATTTCGCCTCCAGTTGGAATGCCGCGGCCCAAACGAGTGAGTTTATTTGTGTGGGGCGCAAGTTCCTTTTGTAACATAGAGGCGTTCAGATCACCATAGGCCGTTGGGTTAATTGCTAAAATTATTTCTTCTGCTTTACCACCAAGTTCTTTAGAAATATAGTTTTTAAGAGTTTCCAGACGAAGTTTTTGTTCAGTTTCCATTACGCCAGATTTTCCTAAATCACCAAGAACTAAATAGTGTCCCTTAAAGCGTTTGGTTTTTTCAAGAGACATTAAGTCCGTCGCTTTTTCAACTATAGCTATTATATTTTTTAATCGCGCAGGACTTTCACAAATTGCACAAAGTTTATCTGTATTTGTGTGAGGATAAAAACATAAGCTACAAATTTTAACCCTAGACATCGAGTCTGTTGCAAAACTTATTTCTTGCATTAAAGCGCGCTCTTCACTTGAAAGATAAAAAGCCAAGCGCAAGGCTTGTCGCGGCCCTATGCCCGGTAATTTAGAGAAAACATCAGCAAATTTTTTTATTGGGTCTGGTAGCATATAGAAAAATTAAAATATTAAAATTAAAATAGTAAATTTATTGTGTTCCTTGCGCCACCGCTGCCAACTTCGCTGAAGTAGATTCAGCTACGAAGGCCGAGGAAAGCTATGGCGACAAGCGGTCGGAACATTTATAAATTTTTATATGTCATTTTAATATTTAATTTTTTATTTTTAATATTATTATATCTCTGTTGAATGGTATGAATCAATATTTCTAAAGGATACTCTATCCGTATCAAATTTAAGTTTAACTGTTCCGAGTGGACCATTTCTATGTTTGGCAATAATAATTTCGGCCATATTTTGTTCTTCTGGTGGCGCATCTTGATTGTCTCTATCTTTTCTATAGATAAACATAACTAAGTCTGCATCTTGCTCAATAGAGCCAGAATCTCGCAAATCGGCTAATTTGGGCACTTTGGTTTCCCTATGTTCAACCATACGAGATAGTTGCGACAGCGCAATTATTGGTACGTTTAATTCACGAGCCAATGTTTTAAGACCTCTCGAAATTTCAGTAATTTGAGAAACTACGTTATCGGAAGATGTTCTAGGTGTTATTAGCTGGAGATAATCCACTACTATAAGTCCTAAGCCATGTTCAATTTGCATGCGACGAGCCATAGAGCGCATTTGTAATATGTTTGGTGATGCCGAGTCATCTATAAATATTGGCGCGTTAGAGAGCCTGTCCAATGCCTCCTGAATCATTTGAAAGTCTATGTCGTCAGTTATTCTACCAGTTCTAAGTTTCCATAAAGGTACATCAGATTCTGCCGCAATAAAACGGTCTATAACTTGTTCTTTGGCCATTTCAAGTGAAAATATTCCAACCGGTATACCTGACTTAGATGCCACGTTTCTAGCAATATCCAAGGCAAGAGAAGTTTTGCCGAGTGACGGTCTCGCACCTAATACAATAAAATCAGAATTTTGCAAACCAGAAGTAATATTATCTAATCCGGTAAATCCTGTAGAAATACCGCGAAGACGGCCGTCACCTTGATGCAACCGCTCAATGCGTTCGTATGCTCCTTGCAATTCATCTTTTATGTGGGAAAATTTCTTTGTGATCGATTTTTGTGAGATTGCCAAAACGCGTTGTTCAATTTCGTCCAAAAATTCTGCCGTCTCTCCACTAAAATCAAAAGCATGTTCGGCAATTTGCGAAGATGTGCTTATAAGATCTCTTAAAACTTTTTTTTCACGGACAATATTTGCGTAATGAACAGCGTGAGCCGCAGTAGCAACACCATTTACCAATTCTGCTAAATATCCGGAACCACCAACATCTGCAAGGTTGCCACGCTCACGCATTAATGTAGTTAGACTTAAAAGATCTATTGGCTGATTTTTCTGATAAAGATCTAAAATGCAACTATAAATTATTTCGTGCGCGGGTTTGTAAAAATCTTGAGCTGATATAAGGTCAGCAACATTTACGATTGTGACTTTATCAATTAAAATAGAACCCAAAACGGATTGTTCTGCTTCTAGATTTTGTGGCGGTAATTTAAGTTTTTCTTTAGATATTTTCGCCATAGTTTATTATTATCCTAAATCTAAAAATCGTATAAAAAAGTCGATCTTATTTCATTAGAAATTAATAATTAATAATTAGAAATTCACTTGGAAGTTTTCTGTGGCCACAAAAAACTTCCAAGTGGCGTGTCTTCTATTGTATATCCTAACGTATCCATTTCTTTTCTCAAGTCATCTGACTGAATAAACTGTTTATTACTTCTCATTAACTCACGTTTTTTACCCAATATTGCGATTTTAGCTGGTATTTTTGGTAATTTTACTTCTAATCCTAGTAAATTGAGATTATTAACTACCCTTTGTTCTATAAATTTAATTTCTTTTATATTTAATGAATATATTCTTTTTTGAAATTCATTAATTATTAAATGAAACGAAGATATTGCCTTACTTGTATTAAAATCATCCTGCATTGCTCCATTAAACTCCGCATAGAATTTTGTTAGTAAAGTTTCGATATCTGATGATAATGTTTTAGATACTTTATTAATTTTTTTTACAAAATTAAGTTTTGCTAAAAACTGCAAAATATTATCCCACTCAATTAATGCCTCTTTTGCAATTCTATCAGAATAATCAATAGGGGAGCGGTAATGGTTTTTTAAAACTAATAGTTTAAGTACTTGAGGTGAATATGTTTTTAGGAAATCTTCTACCGTTATAAAGTTGCCCAAACTTTTGGACATTTTTTTACCGTCAACTAAAAGAGCTCCTGTGTGCATCCAAATTTGAACAAAGGGTTTTTTGCCTGACGCAGATTCTTGTTGGGCTATTTCTGCTTCATGATGAGGAAATTTTAAATCCACACCACCGCCATGGATATCATATTGTGGTCCAAAATTTTTCTCTGTTATCGCAGTGTCTTCTATGTGCCAACCTGGCCTGCCTTTGCCAAGTTTGGTTTCCCAAAATGGCTCACTTATTTCACCAGAATAAAATTTCCACAAACAAAAATCACCCTTATTTCTTTTAGATACACTTTCATCTATTCGCGAAATAGCGTCCTCTGCTTGTTCCGTTGTGCGTCTTGAAAGTTTGCCATATTCCGGAAAAGATTTTAAATCGAAATATATTCCATCATTTTGAATTATGTAAGCATTTCCTTTGCTAAGAAGAATAGTTATTTGCTTAATTATTTCTGGAATATAATTTGTAGCGCGTGCATATTTAGTTACTGAAGCAACATTTAATTTCTTCATAGCGGCAAAATAGTATTTTTCGTAACGTCTTGCAATCACTAAAGGTTTTACTCTCTCTTGATTGGCTCGCTCGGTTATTTTGTCGTGCACGTCAGTGATATTTTGCAAATAAATTACTTTGTAAGAAAGATGTGATAAATACCTTTTTACAACATCAAAAAATATATATGTTCTGGCGTGTCCTATATGAGTTTTATCGTATACCGTTGGTCCGCAAACAAATAACTTTATTTGACCTTTTTTCGGTCTTTCAAACGTCTCTTTTTTGTTTGAAAGTGTGTTATAAATGCTAAGCATAGTAACTTAAGTATATCCTAGGATTTGATTCACTGGAAGTCCTAATTAAACAATTATGATTATAATAGTTGCTACAAAAGAAAATTACTGGTATAAAGTAATCAGTAAATTTTAACAAGGGGGAATTATGGGACAACGCAAAAAAGATGAATACGTTCATGAAAGTATCAACAAAAATGCAGAGAAAGCATTTAAGAGATACTGCCAAAAAGCCGGTGTAAAAACTGGAGCCGTTCTAGCACGATATGGTTTTAGTGCTCTTCCATCTTATGGAAGCACACAAGTTGTGCGTACAAAAGGCATTGAGTATACCTCGGAAACTATAGAAACCTTAGGAAGTAAAATCTATATTGCAGATGAAATGCACCGTGTATTCGGCATGGGCCACGAGTGGTATCGTAATATCGGATGGGATGCAGTGGCAACTATAGTAAACGATAGCATTACACGTGGCACGCAACCTTATTTAATTTCGATGCAGCTTTCAGTAGATAGTGGCAGATGGTTTGAAGACACACATAGATCTCAAAATATTGTTGATGGTTGGGTAGAAGCCTGTATGTTCTCTGGTTGTTTTTACGGCCAAGGTGAGACTTCTACTATCATACAATTTGAACCAGGAATCCCAAGCTGTTTCTTGGGTGGTAGTGCTACAGGATTTGCAAAAAATGCAGATTCATTGATTACTGGTAATATTGAAGTAGACGATCAAATAATTTTATTTCCAAGTGCAGGACTTCAAACAAATGGATATACAACCGCAAGACGAATTGCACTTGCCGCTCCAAATAAATTTGAGACACGAATGTCCGATGGTAGAATGTATGGCGAAGCATTACTTGATCGCTCTATTATTTACACGGAAGTTATCATGAACGCAGTTATGCGTGGTGTAAAAATTCACCATGCTGTACATATTACAGGTAATGCCTGGTTAAAGTTTATGGATACTCCAGAACCTTTTGTTCATAATTTTGATGTAATTCCTGAACCATCAACTGTATTTAAATTTATTCAAGAGCATGGCAAGTTTAGTGACAGACGAATGTATGCCACGTTTAATATGGGAGCAGGATTTGCTGTCTATGTTCCCTCAAGTGATGTAAATCTTATGATGCAAATCGGTCGTGATATGGGAGCTTTTGTTGGAGGATATGTTAAGAGACCAGAGAATGGTAAAGGTTTAGTTTCAATAAATCCTAAAAAACTTGATTTTGTACCTTCCGTCAAAAATTATCTGTAAATAATAATTAATATTACGAGGTCACTAGTTGGCCTCTATTTTATTTTTAAAATCGTTGATATAATCTTTATATAATATTTTTTACAAAATAAGGATTATAGTTAAAATTTTATTCCCTGAGCTTGTCGAAGGGTAAAAATATTTACTTAAAATCAATGTGGGTCTTCGACAAGCTCAGACAATAATTAGTTTATTTAATAAATTTTATGGATTTAGAAAGTTCAGCCTTTTTTCACAATCAAAATATTCCACCCCGATATACGTGCGATGGATCTAATATTAATCCTCCGCTTACAGTTTTAGAACCAGCACCAGGTTCTGAAAGCCTAGTCTTAATAATGGAGGATCCGGATATACCAGGAGGAGGTGATCCTTGGGTGCATTGGATTGCCTGGGATATAGATCCATTAGTTGCAGAAATTCAAGAAGATTCAACTCCAGAAGGGTCCACAGAAGGAGTTACAAGTTTTGAGACTACTGGTTATAGTGGCCCTTGTCCACCCTCAGGAACACACAGATACGTATTCAAGCTTTATGCGCTAGATACTTTACTTGGGCTTGCCTCTGATTCAGCAAAGGATGAGGTATTATCTGCAATGGATGGTCACGTACTAGACGAAGCGGAACCTTTTATAGGACTTTATTCAAGAGATAATAAGTAATACTATCCCCAATAAACCACTTCCTATAAGACTTTTGTCATTGCGAGGGCTAAGCCCGCGGCAATCCAGGAAATAACGGGATAAATCTGGATTGCTTCGTCGTTCCTCCTCGCAAAGACGAGATTAAAAGAGTAGCGGTTAGTTGGGGATGGTATAACTTATTTCTTTTGAATTTCGATATTAACCTCTACAACATTATCAGATGAGTTTTTTAGTCTTGCTACAGCGGGTATTAATATTTTAGCTTCTATTGACGTTGAAAGCGATCCCGAAACATAGATTGGACTTGTAGTTAACGTATATGTTCCGTTATAAGTATCTGGCACTAACACATCTACTACAGATGGAAGAACGGTTACATTCGTTATAACATATCCCAAAGTCAAATCTTTTATAATATTTGGAACAATTGTCATTTTAATACTTTTTACGGATTTTAGAGTTACATCAATTTCTTGAGGTTTAATATTTACGATTGAAAAATTTGCAGGTTTTACAACCTTATCTTCAGTTACTTGTACTTTTTGCGTTCCAGTTTTTAAATCTGCCGCATCAATTGCAATTGATAGTCCTTGTATGTCTAAAAGTTCAAAAGAATGAGATCCTCTAGCTTCCAGTGTAACCGTTGCTGTATCTGGTTTAGTAGTTTCGATAATCGCATCATCATTAATATTTTTATACGTTACTGGAATTTTAAAATCCCTTTGTGTGGTAGTAGCCTGAAAGGAAAAGAAAAACCAAAATATTATTGCGAAAGTTAGAGAAACTATTTTTTCGGGCGAATTATGCTTCAAAAGATTTTCTGTCGTAGTATAGCTTTGTTTTGGAAAAGTTCCTGCAATAAAATGGGTAAGTGGTTTGATAATATCATCTGGATTTATAAGGGTGGTTAGTTTCCCTTTGTAAACATAAGAAACTTCACCCCGCTCTTCTGAAACTACAATAACAAATG
Organism: bacterium; assembly: GCA_030680955.1. Classification (GTDB taxonomy): domain Bacteria; phylum Patescibacteriota; class Minisyncoccia; order UBA6257; family JACOXY01; genus JAUXUB01. The sequence continues at coordinate 18,309 of JAUXUB010000055.1, forward strand.
CATCTGTAACTTCAGATAAACCTAATGCGGCGCTGTGTCTCGTACCTCTTTTACCAATTTGTGCAAAATCTCGCGAAAGTGGTAAATGTCCACCAAATAACGCTATTCTATTCCCCTTAATTATTAGCGCCCCATCATGACCCATGCTCGTAGGGTCAAAAATACTAAGTAATAATTCCTCAGAAATTACACCATCTAAAATTCGTCCGCCATTAACATATTTAGTCAGTGGGTCATGCCCGGCAATAACAACTAATGCTCCAACGCTATCCATCGCCATTTTTTTAATAGAATCTAGAATTTCTTTTATTACAGCTGGTTGAGTAACTTCTTTGCCTCGCTTGATTTGCCTGGTGCTCCAAATAGCTAACTGTTCAAAAAAACGTCTAAGTTCTTCTTGGAAAATTATGACTAAAGCAATAAAAAATACACTCCAAAAAGCTTGAAATACCATAGATGTTAAATATAGTCCAAATGTTTGTGCAATCGGGTAAAGCGCAATAATTATTCCAAAACCAGCCGCAACATAAAAAGAACGTGTTTGCTTAAAGAGAAAAATTATAAAATAAATTAAAATCGCAATTATAAGTACATCAAAAAAATCTGCAACGTATAAATTGCTAAAAAGTTTTGTTAGGAAATTCAATTGCGCAAGAAGATTTGTCATATTTGTATTTACTTAAATAATTAACACTTCCTTCCACATGAC
>JAUXUB010000056.1 GCA_030680955.1 bacterium
CAACAGAAACATCTTCTTCGTCTTCTCTAAAGTATGATTTTTGTCCTTTATGAATTGGAACTTTAGTTATAACTTCTTCATGCTCTACGCGTGCAACTTCCTCGGTTGCTTTACTGCGTGGAACGATATCATAAAGAGGTCGCCTTTCATGGCTAAAAAACTTTTGAGCTACTTTTTCTCTTTCTTCTTTTTCTTTGTTGTGTTTCATCCCGTTAGAAGCAGATCGCGATTAAAAAATCACGTATCTCGCTGTTAATTGTGTAATACATTATGATATTATTGTTGATTTTCATATTAATGTGAGCGATCGCGGCTTCTAACGGGATTCATGATTTACTTTTTTTTCCTATCAACTATAAACTATTCACTATAAACTTTTTATATAGAATTATGTGGAATCAACCACTTTACATTTCCTTGATATCTTGACTCTAAATAATTATCGCCCAAACGACACCAATATGCAATTAAACCAGCAAAAAAGATTGGGGATAAAGCTCTTAAGGAGAGTTTCTGAGAAAACTTAATTTCTGGCTGTATTATATCTTTATTATACAAAGAGGCTGGTATAATGCATGGGAATCGGTCGGGAATATTAGATTGCTCTAAAAAAGTCGCCAACGGTTCTTGTGTAAAAAATAATAGATTTTCTGCCTTAGGCATGCAAGAAATGCCCTCTTTTAAATATTTTGAAAATTCCGCCAAAATCACTTTTTTTACTATAGTATTAAGTCTCGGTGATGCGCCTTTACTATTTAATTTGGCTAAGAAAATATCAAAATCTTCGGCGCGTACACCAAAACGATCCGAAACAACTTCATAAAAATTCTTCATTCCCAAATCAACATCGCCTTCGTGCTGCAACAGCGAATTTAATACACCAGCCGAGGGTGAATTAGGTTTAATAGAATACAAACGCGTACTATTTACTCCAGTTAATAAAAAAAGAGAACTCTTTAATTTATAACCGCTCAGTCGTGCTAATTCATAAAGCGCTGTTCCAACCTCAATATGCAATACACTATGTTTGAAATTAAGTGTTTCATTAATGGCATCGTGAACCTCACGACGCAAGAATGTTTGTTCAATTGACACGTCCGCACGTTTAGCCTTCACACTCGCTAAATTAATATAAGGCTCTCCATCTAACCTTAAATCTAAAATACGACTACTTGCTAAAACTAAACCTAAATCATCAACGTTAAATCTCTTTTTAGCATCTTCTCTGAATTGATTATAAAATTGAAAAGCGGCCGTGCCAAAAATTCGTTGAAGATCTATTTGAGATATAGGAAATTCGCTGTGTTTTTTTTCAAGATGCACCTTTGCAGAAAACGTAGCTGCGTTTTTATTGCCCCATAAAAAAATTATATTTGAATTTTTCTTTATTTTAAGTTGACGTAAAAAATTAGATAGTGTTGTTGGATTTAAAATCTGAGCAGTCACTCCAGTTGCTTTATCTTCTATGTATCTTTTTATAAAAAGTTTGTCATCTTTTGATTCTACGTAAATTGCCTTAAGCGGCATATCCGTCGCATCTATAAGATGTATTTTTTCATGTTTGAGACTTGGAAACCTAATCATTAATTTCAGTATACCAGGTAGTGAAAACTAGACCAAGTTAGAACATTAATTGTTTATATTTAAGTAATACCATCCCCAATTAACCACTGCTCTTTTAATCTCGTCTTTGCGAGGAGGAACGACGAAGCAATCCAGATTTATCCCATTATTTCCTGGATTGCCGCGGGCTTCGCCCTCGCAATGACAAAAGTCTTATAGGAAGTGGTTAATTGAGGATGGTATAATAGCAGTATATAGTAATTTTTTATTTAATTTCTATTTTGATAGTAATAATCAAGTTTCTACTACCTGGTATACCAGGTAGTGAAATTTCGCCAAGTTATACAAATACAAGTTAACCACAAGCAAAAAATATCGCTTAAACGGCGATATTTAATATTGAAAGCACTCTTAAGTCAGATCAATCTCCGATTTTAAAATCTTTGACCTTTTACAAGAACAGTTGAAAGAGTTACAGAAACAATTTTAGAGGAAAAAAAGTTAGCTGCTCTATTAGTTCGAAGTTCAAAATTAAACCCGGATTCTCCAATAAAATCCGCCTTTTGTCGAAGTCCACTTAAGCCACAACCAAAAAGTTGTCCTGTTTCTCTTATGTATACACAGGCATTCCTTACCCTCGAAGTTGACCATGATATATAACTAGTGCAATTTCCTGATCCAGGAGAAATAATACATGGTTTAGGAGAAGCTGAAATTTTACCCGCAGGGCCAAAAGATCCAATAGTTGTAATATTTGTTCCGCCTCCAAAATAGTAAAGAGCAACTCCCAGAAAAACTATAACCAATACTAATAATAAGAAAATGCTTGTGAATCCTTTATTATTCATTTTAAAAATATTTATTCAATAAATTAACTAATAATTAATTATTATTAGATTAATTTATTAATTAAAATTAATTACTATCATCTTTTTAGAATAACATAAAGCTCCCTTTCTCTATTGTGGATAACTTTCTTATGTAAAAGGTCTTTTGGTTAAAACGAAACCGTAGCTCTAATTCGCCGAGTTCCAGCAGAAACCGCTTCTTCCTTTATTATTTTAAATTTACCAATTTCGCCAGTATTATTAACGTGAGGTCCTCCACAAAATTCTTTACTATACGCATCTTTAATTGTTTTGCCAGCAAAATATACGTTAACTATATCAGGATACTTATTTTTGGAGAAATAAAGTGCTCCGGTTTTTTCGGCTTCAGCTTTTGGCAACACCGTTTTTTGCATCGGTAAATCTTTTTCTATAATGCTATTTACTTCATCTTCTACTTTTTGAATTTCTTCTGGAGTTAACTTACGCGAAAAAGTAAAATCAAATCGGGTTCGCTCTGCTGTGATATCTGATCCAGCTTGATTAACTTCGCTACCTAAAACATTTCGGAGTGCCTGTTGCATTAAGTGAGTCGCTGTATGCAAACGTGTTACTTTTTTTAATTCTTCTTCGCTCCCCGCTTTCAGCTCGCCAGTGTCTAAAATTAATCCATGGCCACCAAATTTCTTCTCTAGCCCAGCTCGTGATTTTTCTTGATGTTTTTTGAATTCCTCTTCAAATTCCTCGCGATTTAGTTTAGACGTCTTATTTCCACCAAAGTCTTTTATGACCTCATAGGGTAAGCCATAGCTTTGATATAAGTTAAAAGCAATAACGGCATCAATAGCATCCAACTTATGTAATTCATGAAGACCAACGGTTAATGTTTTTAAGAATTTTGATGACTCATCTGAAAAAATAGAATCTATTTTTACATAATCTATGTCCGAGTAAAAATTTTTATAAAATTCTACCATTGGCAGTAAAGATTCTCCGAACAGAGAACCAACTTGATACATTCTAGAAACATACCGGCGTATTAGTCTTCTTATTATATAGCCCGCATCTTTATTGGATGGTAGAATACCATCGGAAATTAAAAATATTATCCCACGCGCATGATCAACTAGCATCCTTTTAACTGTGTCAGTTAAATTTTTTTCAATATTAAAATTTTTATTCAAATTTATTTCTTTCGCATTCTCAACAAATAAATTTATAAAAGGCTCAAACAGGTCTGTCTCAAAAATATTTTTTTTGTTTTGACAAACCATTGCTAAACGCTCTAAGCCCATGCCAGTATCAACACCAGGAGTTTCCAGTTTGCGTAAAGATTTATCAGAATTTTGATAATATTCATTAAAAACAAGATTCCAAATTTCAATACTATTCCCCGAAGCATTTTTCACGTAGATTTCTGTTGTTGGTCCACACGGCCCCTCGCTCCCAGTTGGCCCCCAAAAATTATCGGCACGACCACATTTTTTAATATTTACTTTTTCATCAATTGACCTCCAGATTTTTCCAGATTCCAAATCTTCTGGTACATGTTCATCGCCCTCAAATACGCTAACGTAATCAATTTGAAGTCCGCAGACTTTGGTTATGAATTCGTGAGCATACAAAATAGCCTCTTTTTTAAAATAACCACCAAAACTAAAATTACCCAGCATTTCAAAAAAAGTGAGGTGTGTTTCATCTCCTACTTCATCAATATCAGACGTGCGGAAACATTTCTGAACTGATGCCACATTCAAACTTCCAAAATCTTCAATCGGATTTGCCTTGCCTACAAAATAAGGCTTAAACTGCTGCATTCCAGCGGTTGTGAGCAAGACAGAAGGATCATCTGGCAATAATGAGCTGGATTCCACTATTTTATGACCATGCTCTTCAAAATATTTTAGGAATTTTTTTCGTATTTCTTTGGAATTCATTGGCATGAAAAACTAATTAATTCTCTAATTGTTCTCGCTAATTATCTCTAATTAGGTCATTACGTTAGAGATTATTCGAGAATGGTATTCGAGATTTTATTGGTGATTAAATATAACTTAACACAAAATTTTGCATAAAAAAAGCGGGCAATTGCCCGCTTTTTAAACATTATTCAATCTAGATTACTCTGTTACCGTGATTTTTCCAAAAACTGATGCTTGCAAATGGTCGTGATAGCCCCAACTACCTACTTCATTAAATGAAAAACTATAAGATTTGCCTATCTCTATTCCACGACATGCATCAAATATCGTAGCTTCTGCAGAAGTATTACATTTTTCTATTCCAGAACCAGGATAGTTTTTATGTGAAGGATGCACTGCTGACGCTGGCCAAGTTTTACGATCACCATTATTTACCCAAGTTACTGTATCGCCTTTTTTTATAGTTAACTCTTTGGGGCTATATGCATCCGCTAAAAAGGTTATTTTAAATTCTCTCCTTTTCACAACTGGTGCTACGGAAGTAGCTACAACAGGGGCATCTGACGATACTGGAGTTGGCGTTACTCCGTCAACTGGCGGAAGCGGTACAGCTGGTGCGGTAGAATTTTGATAATACATCAAACCTACTACTACAATAACTGCGACGACTAACGAAATAATAATATTTTTTTTGGACATAAAATTTGATAAATTAATTAACTAACAACGACTTATTTTAATAATTTTATTTTCTTATAAATAAGAACCGAGTTTCTTTTTAATTTTCAACGCTCAATTTTCAATTTACATTTAATTTGCAATGTTTTAATTATAAGCAATTTAAAAACTTATAAATTTTATCATTAAATGAAAATTGTAAATTGATAATTGTAAATTAGTTCAGTGGCCCTCTAGAGCTTTTGCGTGTTCATGAGATTTAATTTTTTCAAGCGCCTTAGCTTCGATTTGTCTGATACGCTCGCGTGTTACACCAAACACTTTTCCAACTTCCTCAAGGGTATGGAGTACTCCATCATCCAACCCAAATCTCATAGCAAGAATTTTCTGCTCTCTATCAGATAATGTAGTAATAATTGCATCTATTTTATCTCGTAGTAATGCGTTTGATGCGGCCTGTGATGGTGAAGGATTTTTCTCATCTGGTACAAACTCTGCAAGTGTAGAATCCTCGTCGTCATCTCCTATTGGAGACTCTAGCGACATAACGTCTTGAGAAATCTTTTGAATGTGCCGAATTTTATCCACTTCTATTCCCATTTCAATGGCAATTTCTTCAGCTAGTGGATCACGCCCTAGTTCTTGCTGCAAGCGACGCTTCGCTTGAGTATACCGCGAAATAGTTTCAACCATATGCACTGGAATACGAATAGTGCGGGATTGATCCGCAAGAGCTCTTGTGATTGCTTGTCTAATCCACCATGTTGCATATGTAGAAAATTTAAATCCTTTGCGATAATCAAATTTCTCAACAGCTTTTGAAAGACCAATGTTCCCCTCTTGGATAAGGTCTAGAATACTCAAGTTTGGGCTTCTATTCACGTATCTCTTTGCAATTGAAACAACCAAACGGAGGTTGGCGCGAATTAATTTTTGTCTGGCTTCTTCGTCATTGGCTTCCGCCCGCTTTGCAAGTTCTTTTTCTTCATCTTTAGTAAGTAGCGGAGTTTTACCAATTTCTTTAAGATAAATTTGCACGGAGTCTGGCATCTCGCTTGGCACAGATTCCACAGCCATTTCTATTTCTTTATCACTTATCTCATCTTTACTATGAACATCAATAAGCTGTGTAGTCTCTACAATTTTAATATTTGCGGTTTCTAATTTTTCATACAGCGCCTCTAAAAACGAGAGGTCTTTCTCGATGGTTGGAAAATAAGAGAGAATTTCAGAGTCCGTCACAAAACCACGACTTCTTGAAGACTCTATAAGCTCTCTAAGTGATAACTCGTCAAAAACCGGCTTTTTAGCTTTTTCTATTTTTTTAACTTTCTTTTTAAGTTTTATAAGGCTTTTCCTCTTTTTTTTCATCCCGTTAGAAATAGAACGCGTCCGCAAAACAGCGTTGCGCATACTACTCAATTAAATAAATATAATAAAACCTATATTCTCCATAATATTCAGTATGCGTCCGCTATTTCTAACGGGATTCATTCCTGCTATATCATGAGAAATGTTAGTTATTTCTAGTTCTTTAAATTATGTATTTGTTTGCTTAATAAATCAAATTTTTTAATAGAATCTTCCAACTCATCTGAATTAGCATTATTTTCAAAACCCCTTATAGCAGCGGCTAATTTACTCTTTTCTTCAATTAAATACTCTAGTTTTATCTCTCGGCATAAGTCTGTCCGATTATGCGTAAGTACAAAGTCTGGCTGAAAAGAGAGTAAATCTATAGTTTTTTGTAATTCTTTATCTGCTCCGCCAGAGATAAGAGCCTCTACTATTTCTTGATGATATAATGGAAGATAATCTTTTACTTCTTCTACTATCTTCATATCGTTATTTATAAGGGCCAAACGTATTAGGCTTTCGGCAAGAAGTGATCTTCTATCTTTTATATTTATATCGATGTCTGGCGCGGCACTACTGCCATCTGATGCTTTATAGTCTTCTTTCTTATCATTTGCAATATCTAGCCTATCAAATTCCTCTCTTAAGCTTAATTCCGATATCCCCACTCTTTCACTAAGTGCCTTTAATTCTCGGGCGCGATCTATGGCACTTTTAAGTGCACGTATTTTCTGAAGTATTAATTGAATATTTTTCTTAGGAAATCCATCACTTAAATATCTTGAAAAATAAAATTCCATTGCCGGAACTGCCTCAGAAAGCAATCCGCTAAGTTTTCCGGGATTAGCCACAACGAAATCGGCTGGATCTTTTGCGTCACCACTAAGTTGCACAACTTTTACTTCATACTCGTGTGCGCCAGCCATATCTATAGCTCTTTCAATCGCGTTTCCTCCAGCTTCATCCGCGTCAAAACAAAGAATTAATTTGTCCACTTGGCGGCGAAGAAAAGATAAATGATCTTCTGTGAGCGCTGTGCCAGAAGTCGCCAAAACATTTTTTACCCCATCTTGATGCGACAAGAGACAATCCATTTGTCCTTCAACTAAAAAAGCTGTCCTTGTTTCGCGAATTGCCGCTTTTGCTTTATCAAATCCATAAAATAATTTTGATTTTTTAAATATTGGCGTCTCGGGACTATTCAAATATTTTGCCATTGTGCCATCATCGTACTGTGGCAATATTCGCCCTGTAAAAGCGACGACTTTCCCAAAATGATCTTGTAGAGGAAACATTATTCGTCCACGGAATCTATCATAATAACCTCCATGATCAGAGCGCACCGCCAAACCAGACCTTAAAATATCATCAATATGAAATCCCTGTTTCAATAAATATACCGTAAGTGCATCTTTTGTAGTTGGCGCAAGCCCTATTTCAAATTTTTCTATAGTTTCATTGGTAAGACCTCTGCCTAAAATATAATTTAACGCTTCTTTGTTTTGTGAAAATTCTCTTATAAAATAATTCTTGGCATTTATATGAATGTCGTAGAGCACTCCAAACTGACGCGCCACTTCAGGATCTATTCTACGAAGTTCAATTTGAGTCCTCTCTGCTAAAATTTTAAGCGCTTCAAAAAATTCTATATCTTCATACTTCATTAAAAAACTAAAAACATCACCACCAGTATTACATGCGCCAAAACAATGCCATGTCTGCCGATCTGGAGAAACCATAAAAGAAGGGGTTTTCTCCTTGTGAAATGGACAGACGGCCTTAAAATTTTTGCCAGAGGGAATAAGAGTTAAGTAGTCTTTTAAAAAATCTACAATATCTAACTTTTCTTTTATTTGTAGAGTTGTATCAGAGTTTCCCATACTGTTATTGTAACCACGTGTTCGCCAAAAATAAAGAAGCTCTGCTTTGGGATTTATAAAAATAATGCACTAACAACATAAGGGGCTATTCTGACTTTGTTAAGAAAACTGTCGCGGAGGCCTTGCGGGCAGGTGCCCTGTCGCTTTATCACGCAGAACCGCCATCGCCTTTTTTCCTGCGAAAAGTCGTGGCTTGGGCTCTCGTCCCGACGGCTCCATTCAAAATGGAGACCAAGCCCGTCGGGACTCCGAGACATTCTGCTTAGATAAAGCGACAGGGCGAGCAAGGCCGAGCGCAAGCGCAAATCTCTCGCTGGGAGATTTGATAGCGTGTTTTCGTACAAAGTCAGAATGACTCCTCAAGCTACGTTATTTTTATCTATTTCTTTTCTTCAGTTGCAGAATCCTTGCCCTCTTCCGCTTCAGTTGCTTCTTTCTCCTTTTTCTTTTCTTCACCTTCAACTTTAACGTCTTCAACGGTTACTGGTGCTACTTCTACCACTTCTTCAACATGAGAGGAGACCGTTGCAATTACAGTTTCTGGATCTGCCATAAATTCAACGCCTTTAAGCGCTGTCAAATCACTAACATGTAAACTTTTGTTAATATCATCGAGCCCAGAAATATCTATTTTAAAGTCGTGTGGTAAATCGGCAGGCAATGCTTCTACTTCAATTTCTCGCATCACGTGAATTAATATACCTCCTTTTTCTTTTACGCCAGCCGAGACACCTAAAAGTATAATCGGAACATGAGCTTTAATTTTCTCATCAAGTCGAACCTGATAAAAATCGGCATGAATAACATTTCCTTTCACTGGGTCTGTTTTAACATCAGTAATTATTACTGGTCGCTTTTCCTCGTCAATTACAAGAGTAATAAGCGTGCTCTCTCCAGCTTCTTTAAATGCTTTTTGAAAGTCTTTAGTTTTCACTTTTAAATGAAGGTTTGCAACTCCATGTCCATATAGCTCTGCTGGAATAAGGCCTTCAGCGCGAAGCGCGACAGTTGCCTTAGTTCCAAAATCTTCTCTTTTTTGTGCTATTAATTCCATCCCGTTAGAAGCAGATCGCGATTAGATATGGCGATTAATGCTTATTAAATAATTATCTCGATTTATATTATATGATTTTCTTATATATTAATTCTGGGCGATCGCGGCTTCTAACGGGATTCATCCCGTTAGAGATAAGTCATCTAATAACTTCAATAAAATAGAGCTTATCAAAATAAACCAAAAAAAGCAACCGGGGTAGTAGAAATGCGAGTTTTATATCTTTAGAAAACATATAATGAGGAGCTTTGGTTTGGACAGTTAGATTTTACAATTTTTACCTCCACTTCTCGCATTTTCACTACCCGGTCAACTGTTTTAAACCAAATTACATTCCCATTAAATATTCCTTCGTCCCTAACCCTTCTGCAGAGAAACCAGTCTTTCCGTTGTCGTAATCTATCTTGTACCAGATATATCCATAATAATTAACTGGATTAGTTTTGATGGTACCTAGGGTATTTATATATACCTTGCCTATTACAGGACCGTTAGGGGTTACACGAACATTAAGGAAAGGGGTGCTTACTTTAACGCGGTTGCCAATAGCGAATTTGCCTGCTTGCCACGCCATAGCATTCTGCGAAGGCGGGGTTGTGGCTTGAGTTGGACACGAAGTAGAAGATCCTCCACCTTGTAATGTCTTTCTTGTTTTGGGACCTACAACTCCATAACCATTTGTTCTTTCAGACCCTCCACAGATACTAAGTTTGGCACATTGATATTTTCTTACTGACTGACGAGTTATAGAACCATAATTCATTGTTGTACTTTGAGTTTGTGGGAAATAGCCTAATGTCTTTAGATGCGTTTGAAGAGTTCTAACATCTTCTCCTTTTGACACTCCTATATATAGATTTCTTGTTATGGTGATGCCTGAATTTGGAGATGGGGTGCAGGGGGTTGGGGTAGGGTATGGAAAAGGGGTTGGAGAATATAATGTTGATACTTTTTCTATATATTTTATAGATCCAGATCCTTCTACTGAATATCCTGTTATGCCATTACCATAAGCTATCCTCCACCAGATATAACCACTATTACTTATTGGACCAGAAAGAATTGTTCCTTCCGTGTTTAAAAGAGCAAGACCAATACTTGTACCACTTACAATACTTCTTATGGATAGAGCATCTACGATTACACGAATACGATCGCCTGTATTTAGTTGGGATGGAACAGAAGTTGGAGATGGTGTTCCACCACCACCTCCTCCACCACCTCCTGTTGGAGTGGGAGTTGGATTAGTTGTTGGGGTTGGAGAAGATGTAGGAGTGCGTGTTGGCGTGACAGTTGAAGTTGGTGTTGGTGTTGGTGAAACTATTACTCCTTGATTTTGCACTAACCAATTTTGATTAGCTCTTCCATGGCAAGTATACGTTTGAACATTTGCGCCACTGGTTGAAACATTCCCAAAGACATCCATACACATTGTGAGATTTGGGACATGTAGAGGCTTCCATGTATCACCTACATGTTCCCATTTTTGATTACTACCACTGGTGCAATCGTAAATAATTATATTTGTTTTAGATATTATTCCAGCTCCAATTACGTCAAGGCAAAGGTTGCCGTTTCTTAATTCTTTAGCTGTTGTGTATGAAAAGCGTTGATTTACTAAACCATTACAATCCTCTAGATCTACATTTGCTCCGCTTACTAAACTTGTTGCACCAAGGCACTTACCTAAAGAGACAAGTTGTTTGTCGGTGAAGGTTGTTGGAGTAGGGGTAGGGGTAGGGGTAATAATAACATTACTCACTGTTACACCTACAACACCCGACGTTGTCTGGTTTCCTGCCGCGTCTCGTGCGCGTGCAGTAATTTTATAAGGTCCGTTTGTTTTTTGTGTTGTATCAAAAATTACTGAGTATGGCGAGCTGGTATCTTCTGTTCCGAGATTAACTCCATCGAGCAAGAACTGAACTCCCGCAATTCCAGAAGTTACCTGACCGGCTACTGACGGATCTACTGCATTTGCAGCAACTGTTACTGTTGCGCCAGACGTTATTGAGTTGTTTGCGGGTATGGTAATGGAAACTGTTGGTGGAGTAGTGTCAACAGCAACTGAAACTAATTTCAAATATAAGGCGGCCTCCCCCGTAAACGGTGGAGTAAAAGATTGATTACCTCCAACAGCAATTACTGATCCAGTTCCAGAAACTACACCTGTCACCGTATTAAACCATTCGTAGTTATATGTCTTTGCAGATAAATTAACAGTAAAAGCTCCGGATCCTGGTTGATAAATTAAATATTCTTGGCCCGGATTGCGAAGACAATACGTAGTTGAACAATCGGATGAATTACTGCTGGGAATCATGGCCACTAAATTCATTTTGTTGGCGTAAGTTAAAGTATTGCCCATGGCTTTGCGGGCACTTACTCGCGCTGCTACAGTATTGTTAGTAACAAGATCCATTTCTTCCATATATATAGGATTCAATCCTCTTACGAAACTTTTCCAAACCCAAATCCTATCACCTCCAATACCCCATAAATGATCCGTATCGATAATGATTATCTTTGTACCGACGGCTACAGGCGGGTTACTTTTATAATCTTCTGAGGCACTTTGTCGAGGAGAAATCCAATCAGCTGAACTGTTAAATAAATCGGCATTATTACCACTGCCATAAAAAAATGTCATTCCTACTGGATGCTTTTTTGCTTTTGAAGCTTCATAACTTTTCAAATAATTTATCATCTCGTATTGCCAACTAATTGATTTAGGTGTAGCCTCATTAACTATTTCATAAAGAACATTATCCAAATCATTAACTGTATCAACCACTTTCCTAATGTAAGCCTTTTGAATGTCTTTCGCGGCAGACGGAATCATTGAAGTATAAAATTCAAAGCCCTTGCCATCGCCATTCGTATCAGCGCTAATGCCATTCATATTATTGTTAATATTGAATGGGTGCCATGTCCAACAATCTCGTCTGTTATCAAGTTCCTGACCAGCTAAACACCACCCTTCAAACAACATAACTGAAACATATATACCCTTGTCACGTGCGGCAATGGTCCGTAATCGCAAACGATCAAAATATGCTTGATCAAATTGAGCAAGATTAAACTTTAGTTTTCCATCTGCGCTAAGTCCCGGGCCTGTGCGCAACCAAGGCAAAGGAACATTTAGCGGGTACATATACGTTCCGTCCGCATCCTGAGATTCAACTGACCATGACCACATACGAATGAAATTATGATTGTTAGTTTTTAAAAAATTTAAATAACCCTGGTAGCCAAAGGTATCTATTGTCCCTGGTTCTTCAACGAGGCTACTCCAAGTATGCGACCCAGTTAAATAAATGGCTTTCCCTGTATCATCTGTAAAATATCGAGTATTGACACCAGACCCACTCGGAACCCTTAACACACTTGTGATTGCACCACCGTTCTGTGCATTACTAACCAACACATTCACACCAGTTGATGTTGTATTCAAAAGCGCGGCATCCCATGCTTTCGCAGTAAGCGAGCGTGAGCCGTTTGGTGTTGCAAGCGTATTCCATGCGAACGAGAATGGAGATGTGAGAGTTTCTCCGAGTTTTCCGAGTTCAGTGAAAAATTCTACTTTTGTTACACCAATATTATCAGAAGGGTTTGTTGTGATTGTCTTTGTTCCAGATACGGTCTCGCCTTGTGTGAGAGATGTGATAGAAACTGTGGGCGCTGTAGTATCAGGTGGCGGAGTTGTAGAAATTTCTATAAATGCAACAACGGGACCTATGATTGAAATTGGAGGGATAATGGTTCGGCTGGCGCCACCAGTAATCGATGCGGTTCCCCCGCTCTCTACGCGCGCATCGGTAACATCCCACCACTCAATATTGAAAATTCCTGCAACTCCAGATAAATTAATAGTCCAAGATCCACCGGCAGGATTATATGTGAGATACCGTTTGCCACTTTCAACAAGAGCTAAATTAGTAGAAGCGATAGAAGTGGACGGAACAGTATCTTTTAAGTTCATTCGGTTTACAAAAGAACGCGCATGACCAATGGCAATACGTGTTTTTTGATCACCGACATTACTTCCGTCATTTCCATAATCCGTATATTTTGGCGTTCCCCGTCCCCACCCATCCATGTAGATTGGCATGTGGCCGCGGACCGTAGATTTCCATATCCAATCAGGCCCCGAAGTAATACCCCCTAAAGCAGTTGTACAACTAGAAGTAAGTCCACCAGGCTCATAAATACACTGGATATGATCATTATCTAGAAGTGTCGGCTTGACCGGGAGCCCGGCAAACTGCAGTTGTCCAGTCGGAGGCATATATTCGCATATACCGCCGCCAGTACAGTCAGACTGCACGCTACAGTTAAGTTCGCCACGCGTACCCCCTGCGCAACGGCCATTTTTCATTTGATCAGGACTAGATGTCCACGGTCCCTCAACTCGAGTTGGTGAAATAATATCAGCGGAAGAGTTGAAGAAAGCAATATTCCCAGCCATGGGCTCTCCGTTCTTATGGCCATCCGTATACAATATTAAATGCGTCGCACCGCGTGCTGACATCTGAGTTCTAAGATGTGTCATCACCATCTCTGTCCAAGTATTAACCTCAGCTTGCGTGGCACAGGTAATTTCGTTTGCAGGCTCATAAATTACATTTGGAAGATCATTTACCGCGTCAAGCACCCAGTCAATGTATCGCTTCTGCACTGCGACAAATCCCCCACTGGCAGATGTTGAACAGTACATGTCCGAAGAACTATCTCCATTGGGATCCATATTGACCCCATTAATATTCATAGTAGCGTTGTAGGGACTATACGCCCAGTCACTCGGGGCCGCGCCATACGACTGACCTGCTGCCTGAAAAAGCATTACACCCACATACATTCCACGATTTCCTGCCTCAATTACTCGCGCGCGCAGCCGATTAAAATATTCCGGGTTTCGCTGAGTAAGATCGAATTTTGTATATATACCCGGTGCAAATCTAGCATCCATCAGTGCATCATCTGGTGCAAGTATAGATCCTGACGTACGCAAAAATGGCTGAGGGTACTGCACCCCATATGAAGAATTAACCCATCCACCCCATAGTCTTATGAAGTTATGTCCCAGCCCCGAAATCTGAGTAAGATAATCCGTCCATGGAAATTCACCAGTCAAATACTGCGAATTACGACTTTGAAGATTTGACCATGTGTGTGATCCAGTAAGCCACACGCCATTTACACCATCAACAGTTAACCAGCGAGGGTTAGAAGACATGACACGAAGTAAGCCTGGCATTCCATTTATCTGTGCATTGCTCACGCTCGTAAATTTCAAATACAGAGCAGCCTCACCCATGAACGGTGGTGTAAAAGTTTGATTACCTCCGTTAGCCGTTATTGCTCCAGTTCCAGATACTAACCCTGAGACTATATTAAACCATTCATATGAATAATTTCCTGCTATAAGATTTATGGTAAATGATGATTGAGCGGCAGGTTTGTAAATAAGATATTCGTACCCTGGGGTTACTAGAGCAAAATTAGTAGACGTTAAATCTCCACGAGGCACAGATGTATTCAGGTTAAGACGTCTTGAATAATTAAGAACATCGCGAACAGATCGTTGGACCGCTCCCCAACGAGGATCATTAGGATCTGGCACTTGTGAGTCCCCTACAAAAAGTGAGACGTTAATTCCTCTTGTAAAAAACCTCCAAACAGCAGGAATGCTTGTACGGCTAGTACCTTCGTAAACATTCATATGGTCGGTGTCAGCAATTATAACCTTGGTACCATCAGCTGGTGTTGGATTATTCCAATAAGCAAGATCTAGTCCTGGGGCAATCCAACTTACAGCTGGGGAAAGAGCGAGTAATGTTGAAAGACTCACTGCTCCCGTTGCACTTATTCCAATTGGATGTCTTTGGGATTTAGTTCCCTCGTATTGATAAATAACGTTTGCGATGCGATCTTGCCAAGGGATAGTACTCGGATCTGGTTCATTAACTATCTCGTACATCACATCAAGATCACTTAGTGTGTCTACCACATGTTTTACATAATTATCTTGTATAGTTTGCCATGCACACGCACCAGAACAAAGTTGTTGAGTCTCCAGTCCTTTGCCATCACCATTTGTATCACCATTAATTCCATTAATGTTATTACCAGAGCGAAATGGATGACTTGGCCATGACTGCACAGCGCCAACAGGATCAGCAAAAATATATCCCTCAAACAACATTACATATGGAGTAATACCTTTTGCGTTAGCCGCAATCACGTGATTGCGCAGACGCGAGAAGTACGTAGGGTCATATTGATTTAAATCAAATTTATCTTTTCCGTCACCCGTACACGATCCTGGGCATGTCTCTACCCGTAACCATGGCTGGGGGTTGCTATACTCCCACGGATCAGTTGCCGAAAAACGAAAACGTGGAAACTCTGGCCATCGCCACAAACGCATTAATGTCGGCGAATATTTAACCATATCGTTGAGCTGTGTGGTAAAAGCTATCTCACCATTCTGCGGTAGATCAGTAATTCCAAAATCTATATTATAAAGTTGATTAACACCACCAAGATAAACTGGAACGCCACTGCGAGCAAAATATCTACGATTCTGAGTTGAAACGATAAGCGGGACAGTACCACTGCTCTGCGCATTACTAATTTGAACTTCTAAGCCGAGTGAGGCTTTGTTTTTTTGCTGTATTAATACTAATCCAATCCCGACTAGAGCAACAAAAACACCTCCAATAAGTAGGCGCCATTTGTTTTGGATAAATTTATTCATGAGAAAACTAATTTTATACAAATAATAAATGAAGAATTATTATCTTTCTTCCTTTATATAATATCATATTGAATTAATGCGATAAAATTGTGGTTAGATATAACTTTGCTTTGGTTAATTACTAACAAAAAATACTCCCAGTAAGAAATTGCTTTCCCAAAGTGGATAGATTCATCTCTAAATAATTTTTAATGGTATTTTTAGATAGAAAACAGCTCCTTTGCCAATCCCCTCGGACTTTGCCCAAACCATACATCCATTTAATTCAGAAAGTTTTTTTGCGATTGCAAGGCCTAAACCCATGCCTTTTGTGTCGCGCGCGTGACGTGGGTCCCGCTCGAATGGCAAAAAAATCGTCGATAAGATTTCAAGAGGAATGCCCTTCCCGGTATCGGTCACTTCTATGATTGCGAATTTTTCATTTAAATCAAGTTTAGTAAAAACCTCAATCTTCCCTTTTTCTGTATATTTAATGGAATTACTAATAATGTTTTCTACAATATGTTCTAGATGTGAAGGATCTATAATTATATTTATTTCTTCTGATGAATGGATAAAACTTAATATTAATTTTTTTTCTAAAGCTAAACTATCGAATTTTTTAAGATTCTCCTTTAAAAAACTATTCAGAGCTACTGTTTCTGGTTTGCATGTCATTCTTCCTACCTCTAGAGAATTATAATCAAGTAACTCGTCAATTATTTTAAAAGCTCTATCGGTAGATATTTTTATTTTAATGCCAGCATCTTTAATGCCATCTGTCGTTTCTCCGAAAGTGCCATCAACTATTAAATCTGCGTATCCTTTAATTACAGTAAGTGGCGAACGAAGTTGATGAGCGGTAAATGCAAGAGATTCTGTATGAGCATCAATTTTAGGAAAATTACCTTTACCATATTTTGTTTCCCATAAATCGATAAGGATAAATAAAGCGATAATAAAAAAAATACCACCAATTAACTCTGGCGATAAATTATTATAAATTTCGGGCACAAAAGAAATAATGCCACCCAAAGCTACCACTAATACTATTAAAATAATTTTATAAATCATAAAAATAAATTATATTTTTGATTCAATTTTTTCTTTGGCTTCAAAGCGAGAAGTAAATTTATGTCCTTTATTAATTTGACCCACACAAAAAATAAGTTCGGGCCTTTCCGTCATACCAACTAACTTTTGTATTTCCTTAAATGTGTTCCCAGATTCAGTCGCAGAACTAAAAATAGAAGTATTGTATCCCCTTGCAGCAAATTCTAACAACAATCTTTGGGTAAGTCTGCCAGCATTCACCCAAGTTTCTGGCTTAGTTTTCAGTGACTTATTTGAGTCACTTGAAAGAACCGGGACTTGTTCTTCCCAGCCACCTATTACACAAGCCACTGGCGCCGTCTTGAAACTTTTTAAATCTGCTTTAGCAAAAAAAGATCCTACATTCATATATGGAATTAAATATGAAATTATCATAGATAATAAACTCAGCGAATTTTGTGAATTGATCAAAAGACCTTCTTTTTTTGCTCTAAAATTATTATGCAACCATACAGACAATTCAACGCGATACAATTTATTTTTAAATTTTTGTTTTATGCCACTTACTACAATATTCCCCAAAGTTATTATTTGTTCCCTATTTGTTAAAAAATCTATGCGCAAGCCACTGAAATCATCTAGAAACGCAAACATGGAGAGCCTAGATATTATATCCGCTGGTATTGGAGTATTTTTAAATGATCCTTTTGCGTTTTGACGAAACGGGATATAGTCCACCAATTTTTCATATTCCTTATCTAACTGTAAATTATTTTCAGAATCCGATAATAGTTTTTTAAAATCAAAGGTAATCTCTGTTCCAATATATTTTCCATTTTCTAAAAGAGTATCGATTTTACCTAAAACTCCAAAATATCTAGATGCAATGATGATATTCTCTATCGCGCACCCCAAACTCATATGAAGATTACGCTCTTCCGAGTCTCCTTCTTTTAATTTAATCTTTGGATTTAAATAAAACTTGCACTTATTATCGCTAATTTTAAAAAGCCATGGCTGGCTATTGTAATATGATGGCGCAAGAATAGCGTACCCAAGCAAAAATGTTATTTTTTCTAAATCCGTATTCTGTTTCCAAAAATCAAACTTTTTTATATTTCTAACAGATTCCATTTAAATATTATAACAACAATTAGAAACTCTGGCGAATTTTAATTTTTCGCAAATTAACCAATAGACCTTTTGCATAATATAATAAAAACTAATTAATATCTCCGCTTGTCGAAGACTTACCTAGATTTTAAGTCAAAATTTTACCCTTCGACAGGCTCAGGGAATAAAATTTTGACTAATATTCTAATTT
>JAUXUB010000051.1 GCA_030680955.1 bacterium
TTTATAGAAATGAGTGTTATATAGCGGCAAAGGGTGTTTTAAAGGGAAAAAACATTTCTAAGCATTTAGAGAAAAATCCACATATATTTCCAGATATTGCTGCACAAATGATAGCAATAGGAGAGACTACTGGAAATTTATCTGAAACACTAATCTACCTTTCGGAACTTTATGAAAGTGAAGTTGACGATCTCACAAAAGGACTTTCTAGTTCTATCGAACCGGCGTTGATGATATTTATGGGTTTAATTGTTGGTTTCATTGCTATTTCTGTTATAACTCCAATTTACTCAATTACTCAAAATATTCGTAGATAGAATTGAATTTATGAAGCATGAATCCCGTTAGAAATAGCGGACGCGTCAAAAATAACATGAAAAATACAAAAGATTTATTAATTAAATTTAATTTAATAGAACGCACAATGCTTTTTGCGTCCGCGCCCTATTTCTAAACGGGATGAATCTAGAATTTAGAATATTAAAATGAATAAAAACCAAAAAAAAACTTTCTTAAGACTAAATTCCAAATTCTGTATTCCAAATTCAACTTTAAAGGGATTCTCATTGATTGAAGTTCTCGTTGTAATTAGTATTTTTACAATGCTTCTAGGGATTGGACTTTTTTTTAGTTTTGATTTTTATAGAGGCTATCAAATTAGTACAGAAAGAGATATCGCAGTTGGAATTCTTGAAAAAGCACGAAGCCGCGCTATGAGTAATATATTCGAGTCATCTCACGGTGTGCATGTCGAACAGGGGCAATACGTAATTTTTAGAGGAAATATTTATGTTGTTGGCGCCGGAACTAATGAAGTTATACCAGGGAACGCAACAATCTCTAAAAACCCCATGCCTTATGATATAGTTTTCGCAGAGCTGACGGGTTTGCCTGATATAGCTGGAAATTTAACTTTAAGCGATGGAGTTAACATAAAAATAATTACCATAAACAATGAAGGAAGAATTGATTGGTGATAAAACAATTATGAATTATGAATGCTAAATTATGAAAAAAGATAAAATTATCAGGTCAGCTAATTTAAGCGGTCCGGTTTTTAAACGACCACAATTTTCAATTCAGCATTCAGCATTTATAATTCATCATCGGGCTCTAGCACATTAGAATTGCTTATAGCTTTTGCAATTCTCACACTTAGCATTACTGCTGGCATATTAGTAATTTTTGGGAATCAATCAATAGTAGTGGACAACGAAACTAATAGCGAAGCACTTTCTATGGCGGTTGCCTTAATTGAAAAAGCTCGCGCAGATTCTAGAAGCGATTTTAATTTAGTAAATCCCATAACAGCAACTGAAGTCGTTGGATCACTTACATATTCTAAAATCTTAGACGTTCAACAAATGGATTTTTGGACTAAAAAAGTATCAAGTGCCATCACTTGGACAGGAGAGCATGGAAGAAATTTAAATGTTCAACTTTCAACTTTGCTAACCAACCCAGACGCAATGAACGCTGGTGATACTTGCAGCTCGGTATTGGTTGGTGACTGGTCAAATCCCCAAAAAACTGAATATGAATTTGGAGCTGATATATTAAATGATACGTCAAGTGGATTCCCGATTACTTCAATGCGCTCTTTTATGCATAAGCTTTACATTACTGTTCATAATGATAACGGAAATAACGACGAAACCTTTTTTATTCTTGATATTTCAAATCCATCAATTAAACCAATTGTTTTAGAAAAAATCGATAATAATCTAACAAAAAGCGATGGGTTAAATGATATTGCCTTGGGTGGCGTAAGGTATGTGTACGTTGCGAATGCATATAGTTCAAATTTTGCTACATGCGTGAATGCTAATGGCGCAAATATTAATTGCGGTCAAATGCAAGTTATTGACCTTAGTGTTTCTCCACCGCAAGTCGTCTACACCTATAAGGTTCCAGGCGTTACTGGAAATAACGGTGCTGGAATAGGAAGAAGGATTTTTTATAAAGATGGAATAGTTTATTTGGGATTAGCCAAAACTGCAGGACCAGAATTTCATATAATCGATGTCGGTGGTGGTGGTACTGCTGGAGCTAGTCCAACCTCTCCAAAACCCTTGGGTAGTTTTGAAATAGATAATGGAGTTAATGCGGTGAATATAAGAAATGGATATGCATATATCGCCTCACCAAATAATGAGGAACTTAAAATATTGTCCGTTAGCAATCCATTAATTCCCTCGCAGGTAGGTTTTTTTAATGCTCCTGGCGGCGGCGGAAATAACGGAAATGGAAAAAGTTTGAGTTTAGTTGGGAATAAATTATATTTTGGAAGAACACTTTTGAATGGAAATGAATTTTATATTTTAAATAATTCAAATCCAGAAACAAGCTTACCAGTTTTAGGATTTAAAGATATTAGAAATGCTAGCAATAACAATACAAGTGTAAACGGATTAATAATACGTGACTACTTAGCTTTTTTAATAACCAATGAACAGTTTCAAATTTGGAGAATAGATAATCCTAATAATATTACGCAATATGATCCAAATCCGTTTCTGACGTTACCGCCAGGTCAGGGAGGAGGTTTGGAAGGAACTACTACTGATTGCGAAGGAAATTATATTTACGTTGGCTCAATGAGCTCAAATGACAAGGGCTATGTATCAATTATTACAAGTCAATAAACATGAAAGGTTTTACCCTAATTGAAACAATTATTTATATCGCACTTTTAGGTTTAATAATGGGCGGGACACTAACTGCTGTTTTTCAGCTTTTAGAAAGTGGAGTAAGTTTGAACTATAAAACTGTTGTGCATAGCGAAGTAAATTTTGTTTTAAGGAAAATAAATTGGGCATTTTCTAATGCATCATATGCAACAAGAATAAATCCTCAATTTTTACAAATTTATAGATATGACGGAACTGAAATTGACTTTTGCTTGGATTCTTCAAATCCTTCAAAAAAAATAATAAAAATAAGAAGAGGTGTTGTAGGTCCGCTTGTTTGTACTGACGTAGCTTTTGTTCCGCTTACTACTTCGAATGTCTTAGTTAATGATTTAACATTTAGCCAAATTAGCGCTCATCCGATAGGTATAAAAACTGACATCGATGTAAACGGATTTAATTTTACCTTATCAAAATATATTAGAAAATAAATATTAGACCTTATGCATAATTATAATCAACTGCAATTTTCAAATTTGGCCTGCCTGCGCAGGCAGGACTACGACTTTGTGAAAATTTATCAACGTATACTTTTGTATATGCTTCAAAATTTTCACTTTGTCTCGTCTCAAATTTGGAAATATCGTTACGAATCTAATTATGCATAAGGTCTATTTTATGAACATAAGTAAAAGAAAAAATAAAAAAAGAAACGAAGGATTTATTGCTCTTATGTCTTCTGTAATAATTGCAGCAGTAATTTTGGTTTTTACAGTTACTTTAAGTTACTCTTCTTTTTTTGTTCGTTTTAATTTGCTCGATAGTGAGTTTAAGGACAGAAGTGTCGCTCTAGCAGAAGGATGTGTGGATTCCGCACTTTTAAATTACGCCATCAATTCTAGTTATTCAGGAAATGAATTTCTGAATATTGGAAGTGATTCTTGTTTTGTTAGACCAATATATGAGTCGGGTAGTAATATCAATATTGAAACTCAGGCTATATTTCAAAATTCATATACAAATTTGAAAGTAACTATAAACAAAATAAGTTTAGCTGTCGTAAGCTGGAGTGAGGTACCACATTTTTAGTCTAAACCCTTGGAACTCTTAAAATTTTAATAGACGATATTTTGTCGTCTTCACCACCGCTTATCTTCGGGATTGATACATGCTTATTACAAGAAAATCCCCTATAAATTTAGACTTTTTATAACTTGTAAAATATATAATATATGGTATTATGCGTGCTGGAAACGATGATTTTCGCATATAAAACGCATAGATTGGATTATGGTCGATAACCAATAAAATGGGATTAAATGTGAAATATTGCTACTATTTAATTAGAAATTATTAAAAAAAAATTCAAAATACTATGAAAGAGACAAAAAAAGTTAAAAATAATAAGGGGTTTACACTTATAGAAATTCTAGTCGTTATCGGTATTATTGCAATTCTTGCAGGTATCGTTCTTGTTGCAATTAACCCATCACGTCAATTTGCACAAGCAAATAACACTCAGAGAACAAGCAATGTTACAACAATTTTAAATGCTATTGGGCAGTATATTGCTGATAACAAGGGAACAGTTCCAGCTGGAATTGATTCCACAGTTAAGACTTTAAAAAAGGCAGACCTAGATATTTGCGCATTGCTTATGCCCACATATGTTTCGTCTCTTCCAGTAGATCCAAAAAATGGAGCTGCCGTAACAGATTGTTCAACATATGATACTGGTTACACAATTCAGCAAGATGCGACAACGAAAAGAATTACAGTAAACGCACCATCTACCGAAAAGCCACCAGCCGCTGCTGATATTTCAGTTACCAGGTAATTATTGTTTTTACAGCAATATTCAAAAATTCCGTTACTCGAAAGAGTAGCGGTTTTTTTGTTATTATTTTTAAGCACGAGCTACAGTTAGAATTATAACTCGTCGCGCACCGGATTCTTTTAATACTTTAGCTACTTCTTGTGAAGTTGCCCCAGTAGTATAAACATCATCAATTAGCAGAATTCTTTTCCCTTGTATTGCAGAAGAATTCATTACAGAAAAAGCACCAATAATATTGTCTTTGCGTAACTCCCGTGAGCCCATTGATGTTTGTGGATCAGAATTTACTATCCTTTTGATAATATTGTTTTGTAAATTTTGACTATAATCTGGAAAATACATCAAAAATTCTTTCGTAATTAATTCAGCTTGATTATATCCTCGTTCGCGTAATCTACGAGAAGAGAGAGGTATTGGGACAATAATATAATTTGAAAAATCAAATTTGGTTTGTTCAATGAACGTCGCTACTAATTTTCCAAGCGGCTCTGCTGCTTTTGTAACGCCATGATATTTTAGAGCCGATATAAGCTCATGTATTGGTCCTTTTGAATATATGCTTGCGGCACCAATCGTGAAACTATTGCGGCATTTACATGACGGCACTCGGCCGTTTATTGTCGGGCTTCTTTTTTTACAGCTACTACAATAAAAAGAGGTAGCGATTTGTATGCTTTTGTAACAGTTCTCGCAAAGTACTGATTTATTACTTTTAAGATGTTTTTTACATGACAAACAAAGAGGCGGAAACAAAACATCAAGTATTAATTGCCATATACTATGGAGAATTATCATCTGTGGTATAATCAGGTAGTAGAAACTCGAGTGTTATAATAAACTAAATATTAGCAATAGATATGTATTCTGAGATTGTAGTAGATATCGTCACGTATTTTTTGAAGATACTCGAGTTTTCACTACCTGATATACTAACTTAATAGTAAACAACTGGCAATTGACAAATGACGATTGACTTAAGCGGAAATTTTTCTGCATGTCACATGTCATGTGTCTTGTGTCACATGTCTGGCGATGTCTTTTTTAAGCAAGTTTTTCACTTCTTCATATTTGGGTGTTGATATAGGAACCTCTTCTATTAAAGTTGCAGAGGTTACTTATGCAGCTAATCGTTTTAAATTAAAAAATTATGGAATATTAGAATCCTATGGTCATCTGGAGCGCATGAACGACGCATTGCAAACTAGTTCTTTGAAACTATACGAAAGCGAAACAGTAGAACTTTTAAGAGCGCTTTTAAATAAAATGAAGCCAGGCTCTCGTAAGGCAATTGCTTCAATTCCTGCATTTGCATCTTTTGTGACGCTTTTAGATTTACCAGTTATGTCTAACGAAGAAACATTGCAGGCAATGCCATTTCAAGCAAGGCAATTTATTCCACTTCCAATAAGTGAAGTAGCGGTTGACTGGGTAAAAGTAGGGGAGTTCGAAGATGAGGGTGGTGGAAAAAAACAACAAGTACTTCTTATAGCAGTTCCACAAGAGCGCATTCAAAAATATCAAAAAATATTTAGTTCAGCAGGATTAGATCTTATCTACCTTGAGATTGAAGGATTAGCGCTCACACGATCTCTTATTGGATCAGATCCAACACCAACAATCATTTTAGACATCGGCTCTCGTTCTACTAATATTTTAATTTCAGATCAAGGAGCATTGCGCATGAATGCGCAAACAGATTTTGCCGGAGGTACTTTAACGCAGGCAATTTCAAATGGTTTAAATATAGATGTGCGAAGAGCAGAAAAACTTAAAAAACAACGAGGTTTACAGGGGGTTGGTGGAGAACAAGAGTTATCCACACTTATGTATTCCTATTTAGATGCTATACTTGGAGAGGTAGGAAGGGTAAGAGAAAAGTATGAAACTAGTTATAATATAAAAATTGAACGAATGATATTAAGCGGTGGCACGGCCTTACTACCAGGCATAAACGATTATATAAAAAAACAAACTTCGCTACCGGTTGTTCGCGCTAATCCATTTGCAAAAATTGAATATGCGCCAAACCTAGAGCCAATTATTAACGACCTAGGTCCAATGTTAGCTGTCGCAACAGGATTAGGAATTAGGGGACTATTATAGATAAATCAAAAATAAAAATGTAAAAATCAAAAT
>JAUXUB010000074.1 GCA_030680955.1 bacterium
TAAAAGCGAAGATAAAGAAGAAGTATTTTTTAGTAGCTCTATCGCGATCGTTGGTTACGATATATATATATATATATATATTAGAGACGCTTCCAGTCGAAGAAAAGAAAAGGCGACTATTCCACGAAATAATTGAGGCAGATTTACAAAGGCAAGGCTTTGGTAATGATGCACATAATATTACTTTAAAAACTGAAATAGAGGTTTTCGGTGAAAGGAAAACTAATTAAGTAATTTAGAATATATATTTAAGTAGCGTTGATAAAATTCCAAAATTCTGGCCAACTTTTATTGACTGCTTTAGGGTGCGAAACTTTAACTGGTATCATATTAACTTTACTCCACATAATAACTGCTTGAACTACTCTGTGGTCACGAGAATTAACTATTTTTGCAAGTTTTGATTTTTCTATCATTTTTTCCATTTCAACAATTCTATTGCTTTCATGATTGCGCAAATTTGGCCATTTTTTTTCTCCCTCTGCTCGGGTTATAAAATTAAATATTCTTGCAAAGCAATAATCTTCGGCTTGCTCTGGCTTAAACGCCTCCTTTCGTCTTTGAAGAAGGGCAAGGTATGTTTTGGCTTGTCGAAGTATAGTTTCATCATATTTGGATTTCCAAGAAAGACGCTTGGCTCTCTGCCCTTTCCAATATTGTACTGCCTCGTATGTTAAATTTAATTTATACGGTAGATTAACCATTTTTTCTTTATTGCCAAGTAATACTGCCGCGGTAGCCCATTGTGAGGTGCCACCATCTAGTTTTAAGAGTTCACCTAAAGATAAATTTATAATCGAAGCGTCGTTTACGATATTTCTTTTTTTTAGTGTTCCTCGCAATATAAATTTTTTATTAAGATTTAATTTCCATGAAGCAAATTGTAGTAGGCGATAAAGAGTTCCAGATTCACCAACATCAATTGACTCATTTGATGTCCTTTGGTTCGCCGAAGCATTATGCAAAGGCGACCAAGACTCGCTCGCGCGTTTTAATGCCAAAAGATCATCGCTTAACCCTTTTTGATTATCTAAAAATTTATTAATATCATCGTATCCATTTATAATGTCTAGCACCCCCATTCGTATAATCCAAGATTTATCTAGTGGAATATATTTTTTTATTTCTTTCTCATTCATAAATTAATTAAAACATTTAAATTTGTAAATAGGAATCATTATATATATTTATTAAAGTAATAGGTAAATGCTACAATTAATGCATGCTAGGATTTTCTTCAAATGACAATGAAAAAGAAATAGAAGAATTACGTAGTGCGCTCCAATTGACAAAAGAAGAAAGAGATAAAGCTTTAGTAGAGCTTAGCGCATTCTCATCTACAAGTGGCAATAAGGGCGTCGGTGATTTTATTTTCCGCACCCTCATTGAGGCATCAACAGAGGCAACTCTTGTAACAGATATTGAAGGTAACATTATTTATGTAAATTTGGCGTGGGAAAAACTTACTGGTTTTGCCTTTGCTGATGTTAAAGGAAAAAATCCTAGATTGCTTAGAAGTCCACGAACGCCAAATGTTGTAATTAAAAAAATGTGGGATGCGTTAAGTGCCAGAGAACCATTTGTTACAGAAGAGATAATAAATCGAAAAAAAGATGGCTTGGAGTATGAAACACATTTTTCGATTTTTCCGATTCAATTTGAAGGGAAGGTTTTATATTACGGTTCAATCCATGCGGATATCGCGGAGAGAAAAGAATCGGATAGGGTTCGAGGCGAATTCGTTTCGCTTGTTTCACACCAATTAAATACTCCACTCTCCATTATCAATTGGTATTCCCAAATGTTGCTCTCCAGCAGAATCGGCGAGTTAAATCACAAACAAGCACAGTACGTTGAAGAAATTGAGCAGAGTGTAAAGCGGGTAATAAGTCTTGTTAACGCACTACTGAATGTGTCGCGCATTGAGATGGGAACTTTCTCTATTGTGCCCGAGGCAATAAGTTTGGCTGGTGTTGCTGAAGGAGTTTTAAGTGAGCTTAAAGCAAAAATTGAAGAAAAAAATATTAAACTACTAAAACAATACGAGAATGCTCCAGCATCAATAAATGCAGACTCAAAAATAGCTTGGATGATTTTTCAGAATTTACTTTCTAATGCGATAAAATATACTCCAGAAGGAGGCGATGTAAATTTGGAGATTGGAGTGAATAACGAAAATGTATTTATTAAAGTGAGAGACACTGGCTATGGAATTCCAAAAATAGAGCAGAGTAAAATTTTTGAAAAAATGTATAGGGCAGAAAATGTTAGAATAAAGGATATTGAGGGTAATGGTTTGGGGCTATATATCGTAAAGTCGACACTGGAGGCCGCTGGTGGTACTATTAGCTTTAAATCGCCAGCCGGCGTTCGCATTAGATCAGATGGCACAAAAGAGGAGTGTGGTACAGAATTTTATGTTACAATACCAGTAAGTGGTATGAAGCCGCGGTCGGGAACAAAGGTCTTGGCGACAACCGCGGAAATATAAATCGTAAAACGAATACAACGAATATAACGACGAATGCAACGAATAATGATTCCCAATTCGTGTCATTCGTTCAGAGATTCGTAACATTCGCATTAAATCATATGAGTAAGATATTAATAGTTGAAGATGAAACACCACTTCGAACAGCACTAGTAGATACATTATTAAACGAGGGCTATGAAGTTCTTGAGGCCAAAGATGGTCAAGAAGGGCTTGCGACTGCTTTAAATGACAAGCCAGATATTATCCTCTTAGATTTATTGATGCCCAAGATGAGCGGATTAGAAGTTATGGAGAAATTACGTGCTGATGGATGGGGTAAAAAAGTACCTATTATAGTTTTAACTAATCGAGTTCCAGATGATAAAATTATGGCTGATGTTACAAAATATGAGCCAGCATTTTATTTAGTCAAAGCAACTTTAAATTTAGACGATGTCGTAGCTAAAGTTAAGGCAACTTTGGAGAAAAAGGGATAATAAAAATATTTTTAAATTGTAATTGCTATTGACTTTTGGCTAGAATAGAGTTATATTGACCACAGTAAATTCAAGGGAGGATGGCAAATGAAAATGTTGAAATTGGCGCTTGCGTCATTACTGTTATTTATAATTGCTGGATGTGCAGGCGGATATTTCAATTCTGACTATTCTGCCAAAGTAACCGTTAAAGATGGAACTGTAATAGAGTGTCCTGACGGAATTTGGATAAATAGTTCTTTCGCGGTTTACGTTAGATGTTATAAGTTGTATGGATATGAAGACATTAATTTTAATTTAGTTGCTCAAATATTTATAGATAGAAAAGAAAAATAAAGACCTAACTAGGTCTTTTTCATTTATTGATCGATTGTTCCAAAAAACGGGTTAAGCAATTTACTCTCCAAAGTTTTGTAAAAAAAATTTAGGATGGTAAAAAAACCGCACATTATGTGCGGTTAGATTTTAGTAGAGGTGGTTCGTACTTTGTTCTGCAATCTTTGCAATAATATTTACTTTTATAATAAATTGGAGGGAGTTTTCCCATTGCTGATCCATGACCACCATAAACCTCCATGCCAGTTCTCTGCCTTATTTTTTCTGTTCTATATTCAACTATTGCACCATTACATGCTCTACACTCAGATCCCGTTTCCAGTTCTTTATTAAGACTATCAAGTATATCGCGTCTTTCTTGTTTTTCTTTTTCTGTTTTTTCTGCTTCTTTTTCGCGAAGATGTTCATTCATATGTTTTGGAAAATCACGCATTGCTTTATTTAATTTCTTCTCAAGTTCTTTATCGGCCTTTGACTTTTTGCTCATGGTGATCCGCCTTTATTTAATGAAAAATACTAACCTTATACTAAATAAAAAATCCTTAATTGTAAAGCGGTTTTACTTAGTTATTTTGCATTGTTTTGACGTTGTTTTGTGGTCGAAATAGTGGTATCATTAGTAAGTAATTAAATCGTTTATACAGAAGAAATAATACGAATTAAACCAACTGGAGAGGTTCGTATATTTTATTTGCTATATAATATTGTAAATAAATCACCATTATGCCAAAGCTTAAAAAAGATTCGATAAATCAAGAATCAGCTCCAGATGAGAAAAAAGCATCATATGAAGCTAAAGATATATATGTTTTAGAGGGCTTAGAGCCTGTTAGGAAGCGTCCTGGAATGTATATTGGCACAACTGAC
>JAUXUB010000077.1 GCA_030680955.1 bacterium
ATAAATTTAAATAACTTTAATATAATATATATATTTATATATATTTCGTAACCATCGATCGCGTTAGAGCTACTAAAAAATACGTCTTGTTTATGTTCGCTGTTATGAAGAGCCTCTTGTGAAAATAAAATTAGTAGAAAATTCGTGTCATTAATAGTCTTCAAATTTTAACTTATCAATGATGTTCTGCGCTTCATCTTTAAATATTTCTGGTTGTTTTTTATTTTCATTTTCCATTGTTTAAATATATATAATTCTCATTCAATTTACCACTTAATAACGTCCTATTGCAATATTGAATATTTTTTGATATAAAAATAGTAGATCCTGTTACTATTGGAGGTTAAACAATGCACAAGCTCACTCCTATTCTTTTCGCTTGGTGGTTTCTTGTTCAAGGATTCGGCACACAAACAAGTTCAACTGTTTGTTCGGCTGTTGTTGGCCCGTTTCCTAACAAAGAGACATGCGAGGTAATACGTGGTGAAGCAGACATAAGAGCAATGGTTATTGCACGCGCAAGTCACTGTTGGTCTGACAAAGAAGAGCCAGATGAAAAAAAGAAATAAGACCAAAAGCCTCGACAATGTCGAGGATTTTTATTTTTTTACTTGTCTCATGTCACTTGTTATATGTTACTTGTCGCATGTTACTCTTGCTTCATTCTGTCTACTCCATGCAAGGCATCATAAATATTCAGAACTGCCTTAACAGCATCTCCAGATGAAATATTGTTTTGTTTATATAAAACATCAGAAATATCCCCTGCCGCCCAAATTCCGGGCGCGGCCTGTTGAGTCTTGTGATTAACGACAACTTCTTTAAATTGATTTAAATTTATTCCTGAGATATCTTTTACTAAATCCGAATTTGGCTCCGAACCAATTTCAATAAAAACTCCGTCTAGTTTTAATTCACTGACCTCATTGGTTTTGCTATTTTTTATTTTTACCCCTACCACTTCCTTGTCACCTAATATTTCTATGATTTCAGTATTATATAAAATTTCTACTTTATCAGAATTTTTTGCCATGGCTTGACTAATAGGATCACCGCGAAGAACTTCGCCACGAACAAATAAATAAATCTTAGATACATACGGCAGGCCATCTCTCACCCCTTCAAGTCCAGCATTTCCTCCACCAACAACAGCCACAACTTTATTTTTAAATAGTGGAATATCGCAAGTGCTACAATACGCCACACCATGCCCATCTAATTCTTTTTCACCCCTTACACCAAGTTTTCTGCGATGACTTCCGTTTGTAAGTAGAATATATTTAGTTTCTATGAATTCGCCATTTGAAAGTGAAATCTTGAATCTCTCCCCCTTGCCCTCCATAGCTTTACCGTGTCCTTCCGAAGCCAGAGGCAAAGGAGAGGCGACGGAGGACTCGCCAATTCTTTCAACTTTCTCTACTCGCACACCATCTTTAATTTCAATATCTTCTTGTGCGCGCAAATGAGCTTCTAAATTTTGCGCAAGGTCAAAACCAGAAACAGATTTTGTTCCAATCCAATTCTGAATGTCAGCCGACGTAATAGATTGTCCGCCAAAACTTTCAGCTATAATAATAGTTTTTATTTTTTTCCGAGCTGCGTAAATCCCAGCAGAAACACCAGCAGGGCCTCCTCCGATAATTGTTAGTTCATATTTCATGAGAATAATATTATATCATAAACCATTTTCACAGTAGCTCTATAAATTGTTCTAATTCGAAACCAGATTGTTTAATAATTTGCCTTAATGTTTTTGGTTTAAGATCTTTGTTGTGAAATGGAAGAGTTACACCCAAATTACCCTTCACATATATACGATGACTACCCTTTTGACGAACAAAAAGAAAGCCCGCTCTTCCAAGGGCTCTCTCTACTTCTTTTGGTTTTAAAACTGGTAACTTCGGCATCAAAAAAAATTAAACTCTCACTTCGACGGGCGCAATCACGACACCTTTTCCTTCACTTAAAATATCTTGTTTCTTTTCTCGCATCACCTCAATATAGAGACTGGCGGCTTCTTGAATATTTTTTAATGCATCTTCAAAAGTATCGCCTTCAGAAATACAGCCCGGAAGTGACGGGATTGTAACAGTGAAACCACCAGCCATATCATCCGGTTCAAAGACGGCAGTATATTGATAAATTTTATGAAAAATCGGTTTTTTCATATGATTAATATGTCATTTTTAACAAAAGCCAATCCTCTAAGACTTCCCGAAGTTCCATTCGACAATTTTCAAGATTATTAGAGTTTGCCCAAACACCCCTCAGACCAGAAATTTCACCAAAATAAGTACCATTCTTTAAAAGTTTGTAGCGTGCTTTCCTTAGCGTTTTTATTATAAATTCATTTAATATATTATTATTCTACTTAATTATTTTTAAAATACAAGATTGTATGACATCCGATGTCCTAAATATTATGCATTATTTTCCCGGACATCGGATGTCAAAATATTGAAATTTATTGTTTGGTCGGCTCAAAAAATATTAGAGAGTTTGCCATTGCATTTAAAGTTTTAACATATTTATTATTTCTCTCCATTTCTTTTGCTGCATCTAATTTAACATAATCATCACTATACCTAAGCCTAAGTATATATCTTAACGAACCATTGAAAAAAGTGTAGATTTTATTTGAACCTTCGCCCTGATAATCACTGACCCAGTATTGTTCTTTGGCTTTCTTTCCTTGGAACATGACTATGTTACATGAATTATACTCATCAGTCAATTCTTTATCACATTTGTCACCAATCTTCGCAGAAGATAGCAAGGCATTGTCAGCGTCCCAAGAGTCGACACCTACGGAATAATTAGGATCATCAGGCCTTTCAGACGCGCATGGATCTGTTGGCACTTGGCATTTACGAACATACACCCTTATTCCTTCATCAGAAATCTGAGCATCCTGGCGCGAACTTAAATTAAGGATGAACTTATCTGATGTTAAATTCTTGTCTACAAAATAAAAACTCTGCCTCAATCCGCTTCTGCCCATTTAAAATATTTTGATATGCTTTTTTGGGAATAGTTACTGTAACCATATTTGTAACTGTACTATTTTAAAATTTAATTCGCAACAATCATATTCACGATCACATTCACAAAACCATTTCTGTTTTTAGATTTGAGCATAATGCTAAATCTTCACAATAATTATTTCTTTAACTTTACTAAACTGCTTGTCGCGGGTAACAAGCGGAACACGATTTACAAGCGCGCTTGCTGCAATAGCGGCATCAGGAATCGTAAGACGATATAATCGCCTTAAAAGAGAAGCGGTTTCTCCGGTTGCGTTGGTAAAAGGAATCGAAATAAATGAATTGAGAAATAATTTAATGCGATTAACTTCAGCATTCCCAAGTTGTGGCAGTGATAACACTTCACTAAAAGTAATAGCGGAAATAAAAAGCGGTCGCCCTTCTTTCTTCCAGCCAGTTATTGTTTTTACGACAATTTCTTCTCCATTCAGATAGGCAATCAATATATTTGTATCAAGTACCATATTATTACTACTTTTACTTTGTGAGCTTCTTTAGACGTATTTCCCATTCTTTACGTATTATTTTCTGATAACGTAGTGGATCTATTTTCTTTCGCTTGAGTATGCCAGCGACACTAAGCCATCCCTCTGGCAATGGATGCTGGATAGCGCGCAACTCTTTTGGAGTTATAACTTTTGATCTTTGTATTGTAGTTTGAAGC
Source organism: bacterium (assembly GCA_030680955.1). Classification (GTDB taxonomy): domain Bacteria; phylum Patescibacteriota; class Minisyncoccia; order UBA6257; family JACOXY01; genus JAUXUB01. Next base: position 3,709 of record JAUXUB010000077.1, read on the forward strand.
ATATGATTACAATAGCATTTTACTTTAAGATAATCAAATTTATAAGGTTTAACCCTAAATACTATTTTGGCTCAAATAATTTGAAAGTGGAAAGGATTTGAATACCTTTACTTCTTTCTTCCTCGAATCGAGGGTCTTCATATTGATTATATGAAAAAACTAATATTTTATTATTGTTGAACTTAATGAATGCAATATAGCTTGGAGCTAATCCAACTTGCCCACCAAAGTCATCATACACAAGAACTTCCTTGCCGCTAATCATTACTTGCTTTTCAGATTTGTACCCATTATAAAATCCATCACCTAAAATACGCGCAAATTCTTTCAATGATCTATGCTGAATATTTTCTTTTATATCTAAACTAACATCATAAGAATTGCTATCGTCGCCTTCGGGACTAATAATCTGAGTGCTTGGACTTGCGAAATTAATTATTTCTTTATTTTTTGATACAGAAGTCCAGTCATTAGGATACTTTATCTCAAATCCATATTTATCATTTCGATAAGTTTTCCAATTTGAAACATCAGTTTCAAATTGTCCTGAGCTTGTCGAAGGACTACCCACTATCTTTGCTTTGTGTTGCACCTCACTTCCCGCAATAATCAAACTGTCTGTATCTTGTTCTATGGAAAACTTTATAATTTCACCTTCTATATAAATAAAGACTGCAAAGATAATTACAAGCGTCCAGATAAACCAACGATTTGGAAAGACGGTGCGGAACATAAATGCGTGATCGTTCTATTACTTTAATACTCTACCGACAAATACTCTAGCGTTACATTAACTAATACTAAATTTCGTTAATTCCCTTTTAATAACTGCGTCCGAAACTTCAAACCCTTTCATAAAGTCAACTTTTTCAACATAGTTCACGTCATCAAAATACGAAAGCGCTTCGCGAAAAATTCTACCGCTAAATTCACCACCAAATATTTTATCTGCCTTTTTAGATATTTCTTCAAGTGAGTGGTAATCCCTCATGATAAAATATAAATCAACATAATCTTTCCATTTTGATCGAAATCCAAGTGCAAAAGCTTTCATAGCGGCCAAAGTCAACAAATCCGGAAAACGTATAACTTTACCCGTAAGCAACGACGCTTTTATTTTATAATGAAAATTAAAAAAAGTAAGTTTTACGCCGTTTATCATCATTGTGTACTCCCCCTCTTGGCTGATATATGTTTTTTCAATTTTTAAGTAGCGCGAAATTATTCTTTTGATTTTTCTGTTATCAAAAACTTTATAGGAGAAAAGATCAAAATCTATTGATCGACGATGACCTACATGCAAAGCTATAGCCGTGCCGCCAACCAAAATAAAATCCTTGCCAAATTCTTCAATAAGAGACAACAACTCCAGCTGTTCCTTTGTTAATATCTCTTTATGCGTGCGCATGTTGTTTGAAGTAAATTGAAAAATAATGTTTTGACTTTTTATGATAATTACATCTTTTCTGCTTCACCTGCCTGCGAAAGATATCTGCGGTTTTTTTCATACCTAAAATCTTAATAAGCGTTTGGACATCATCCCAGTTGCCATAGTTAAGCGTTGCCTCTACAATAGACTCTGAAGAAAGTTTATCGTAATTCTTCGTATACCAAATTAAATGAGGTCTTTTTTTGATGAACTCGTTTATCTTCATCCCGTTAGAGACAGGCCCCGTTGGAAATTTTATATGCTTTTAAGTATATACACCAACAAAGTTGCCGCCATTATTTTATTTATTAATTATGTTATATTGGTAAAATTTCGTACGGGGCAGGTCGCGGACACTTGAGCTGTAACCCTACTTTTAAATTTAATATTATTAACAGACATGCTCGACGCTTTAATGTTATTTGCCCCGAATAGCGACCTCAGTCTCTAATGGGATTCATACATCTATTATAACACAATTTTATGAATTTTTCTACTGCACTTTCGGCTCAAAAAATTTTAAGGTGTGGAGGATTTGATTAAATATTACATCATCCCACATTTCAATATTAACGTAATTTCCCGTGAGAGTTAAGGCGCGATATTCATCCCTTAAGCCAAGATAACCAGAGGCGCTTCCCCCAAATACACCAACTTCGACTTTCCCAATTAGAAATGATGTTCCTTTGATACTTTTTTCTAAAGCACGCTCACCCACCAAACCTTGCCGACCTATAGAATAATAGCCATCGTTCTTCTTCTCGAATCCAGAAAATGATAGCGCAGTATCTTTATCTGTATTTCTGTGAATTACGAAACTCCCTTTTTTATATAGAATAAGCTATTATAGAAGTCGTGGCTCTTTGAAATAAAGAACCCCGACTCCCATTATGAAGACACTTCAAATATTTCGATTAAAAATCTTTTCGATAGATAGAATGATCTCCAATATTAACAAACAAAGATCCACTTTGATTTATAACGAACAACACTCGAATTTTATATGTAACACTAAAACTCCACACATTAGCGCCTTTAAGCTTATGCGTCTTAAGTAAAGCATGATACGGATTTGATTTAAAAAGAATTTCTTTTGTTCGATAAATATTCTGAACTTCTAAGGATAATTTTGTAAACGAACGAAGGAACTGCGGAGAGTACGATATATTCATTTGTGCTTGATAAGTGTAAGAGCCTCATCAATAGAACGCGCCTTTACTGATTTGCCATGAGCATGATCTTTGAGGGCCTGCTCTGTAAGTCGATTAATATAAGCCATATCATAATCATACATATCTTCTGATTCCGTAACTTCTCGAGCAATACGAAGATATGCAATAGAATGTTGCTTGAGTCGCTCGTATTCATTTTTCGAAATAGTTACCTTATTCATACTTTTTTTCTTGTGCTTATTAAAACATAATCAAAGTGTATTTGCCATCCCGTTTATATTATTATGTTTTTAGCTTAAAGAATATTCAATCCCTACGTTTGCTTCCATATTTCTTGAGTGCTTCTTTTATTGAACCAGCTTTGATGGTTTTGCCTTCGCGATATTCTTTTTGCCCTTCCTCTACTAATTTATCAAGCTTTTCAGCTTCTTTTCCAGTTAAATAATAAGTCGGCACTGCACGCTCCAATAACTTCTGATATTCTTTAATAGGAAGAATTACCACTCCATTTTCCTCTTTTATTTTTGATTTTTGAATTGTGATATTGCTCATAATTTTTACTATACCATTCTAGTGAAATACTAGCAATTTTCAATCTATTACTCATAATAACAAGGTAAGCACCTGTTTGTGTTTTTATCACATTGATATAAAGATTTTCCTGATGTAAACTTAGCGCCATCAAAATTGCGACACCAACAATCGCTATTTTCTTTGCAATAAGTTCCGCCATCAGTTTCTAAAATACCTATCTTCGTTTCTGACTCAAAAAATTTAAAGGTGGAGAGGATTTGATCAAAAAACTTTTTATTTAAACGTTCTTTTGATGTAAACGGAATGATAGAAAGGGCCAAGTATACATTCTTGCCTTTTGTAAACATAATTGCCAAACCTTCTTGAGATGAAACAGTTTCAACGCCACCCACTGTCATATATGTGCTATATTTTTCATCCATGTACTCTTTTGTTACGAGCGCCTGAATTGATAATTCTTTCGGATTGCCGCCTACCTGAATTGAGATTGTAAATCCTTGCCTGGTTTCCTGATCTTCAACCATCACTAGTGTCGCTCCAGTTGTGGTTGATAGAATCTCGTTATCTGAAATTAACATAGACAGAGGATACTTAAACTCAAACCCATATTTCTCATTGCGGTAGGTTTTCCAAGAAGAAGTTTCAATAGTTGATGAGGTATTAAATGTTGGGTTTGTTGAGATTGTTGGAGTTGGTTTAACTACAACCAGCACGCTAGCTTTCTTTACTGCAACATAACCAACTAAGCCAACAAGTACAACAATAACAATCGTGATAACAATCACACTTACAAAACCATTTCTGTTTTGAGATTTTAACTTATTCGCATCTTGCCAATTACCTGTCGCTTGTCGCATGTTACATGTTACTTTTTATCCTAACTTCAACGCTTCTCTTAAAGCTGCTCGATTAAAACCGACGTAAATTTCGCCATCAATGTCAATAACAGGCACGCCTTTTTGCTCCGATATTTCAAACATTTCATTTCGTGCTTTTTCGTTTTCAATAACATTAAAATCTTCAAAGGGAAAATTATTTTCCTTGAAGAACTCTTTCGCCATTTTGCAGTAGGCGCAACTTGGAGTTGAATAAATTTTTATTTTCATTCCAGTCATATACATACATTATAACAATATGTAAATTTAGAACAATACTTAATTTAGGAGGAGTTGATTAATGCTGATTTTGATATATATTGTAAGTAGAAACTTATTTCTAAAAAGGGGGCAAAATGAGGAATCTTAGGGTTATTGATGCTGAACTTAAGCGATTAAGAGAAGGACAGGCGAATGAGTTAAATATCCTACGAGATGAACAACTAATCGTAATTAGACAAAGTCTTATTCTTTGCGTTAAGTGCTCTAAAAAGAGCAAATTGTCGCTTTGGACCTTTATTCAAAATTTATGGTTAGTTCCAGCAGACGGATATGAAGGTAGTTACTGGGATAGTTGCGAGATTGAAACGTGCCATATTGCCTGCCCAAGATGTGGCGCAGAAAACTATATTTGCACTCATTCACAAAAAGATAAAGTAATTAACCTGTGCACCTCATATTCCTTCAAAAAAGAAAAAATATTTCAAAAGGTTATTGAAAGAAAAGATAAAAATTAATTTTATACATCATAAGCCACTAAATAAGTGGCATTTTTATTTTCAAAATTCAAAGGTGCAGTCCTTGCAAACAAGCCATTTTGGCTATAAAGTAAAGATAATAATATATTTCTCTTATAAAGAAGGTTATCATCTTAATTGGTGATTTTGTCATATTCTATGCATCTCTCGCTTTAGCGCTATTTATTCGCTACGGCACGCCACTTGCGGATATTCTTCCTGGAGATGGGGGTAATTTTCAAAGCTCTCTTTATGTACACCTCATTCCGTTTCTACCAGTTCTCTTTATTTGGGTAATAATTTTTTATTTATTTGATTTATATAGTCCCAAAACTTTTCGTAACCGCGTAATACAATTTCGTGCTTTAGCAGCAGCCTCAGTTGTGAGTTTCCTTACTTCAATTATTACATTCTACTTATTTCAGTCCTTTTTTCTCTTAACTCCAAAAACAAACCTAATTTTATTTTCATTAATTTTTTCAGTTCTAGATTATCTTTTTAGAATTGGCATAGGGCAATTTTTAAAAACAAAGGAATGGCAAACTAAAACTTTTTTCATTGGAAATTCATCTAGAATTTCAGAAACTTTTAACTATCTAAAAGAAAACCCACAAGTAGGTTTTGCCATATCTCACATAAAAAACACCATTAATAGCGGTGAGGAAGAATACTTACTTAAAGAACTAAAAAAAGAAAAAATCGATTTGGTAGTAATTGATGAAGAAATTTTAGAATTAAGAAAAGATGTCTTTTTGGGTATATTATATGAGCTCGCGGATCAATCAATATCAATTTCAAATTCAACAGATTTCTTTGAAGTAATTTTTAGCAAAGTACCACTTCGCGAACTTAAAGATGATTGGTTTGTAGAACATATGGGAACAAGCAGAAGATTTTATGAGGCTGGCAAAGAAGTATCAGATTTTTTAATAGTTCTAACTCTTAGTATTTTACTTTTGCCTTTAAGTCTTTTGATCGCTATGGCAATAAAAATTTCTTCAAAGGGACCAGCGATTTATGCGCAAAAAAGAATTGGCAAAAACAATAAATCCTTTACTCTTTATAAGTTTCGCTCTATGAAAAATAACGCGCAAGGCACGTTATGGACTGAATCTAACGACAAACGACTAACCAAGCTGGGAAAGTTTTTAAGATTTACTCACTTAGATGAAATTCCCCAACTAATAAATATCCTAAAAGGTGATATATCTTTCTTGGGACCTCGCCCAGAACGCGTTGAGCTTGCAGAAAAATATAGCTTGCTCCCATATTATAGAATGAGGCATATCGTAAAGCCCGGACTCACTGGTTGGGCACAAATTAATTTCCGTCCCTCCTCATCTCTTGAAGAGGCCTACGAAAAACTGTGCTATGATGTCTTCTATATTAAAAATAGGTCATTTTGGCTAGATTTTTTAATTGTCCTAAAAACAATTAAATATTTCTTCGCTAGCCATCAATAAATACCATATCTCAAATTTAATATCTCAAAACTACAATTAAAAAATTAAATCTTTTTTTACAATAATTTATTAAGATTTTAGATGTAATTTTGAGATTTGAGATTTTATTTTTAAGATAACTAGACTATGATCGCTCGTTTAAAAGAACTCCTCTTCCAAAATCGCTCAACAAAACAAACAGTTGCCAAAAATATGTTTTGGCTAAGCATGGGCGAAGTAATCAGTCGTCTGTTTAGAGGTGTTGTGATTATTTATGCAGCCAGAATTCTTGGAGCCAACGGCTATGGGGTATTTTCTTATGCTTTAGGCTTGGCTGGATTTTTTACCATTTTTGCCGATATTGGATTAACATCCATACTCACAAGAGAAGTATCTCAAAAACCTGATAAAAAATCTCAATATTTAGCAACGACTTTTTGGATAAAAACTGTACCGTTGTCCCTAACAGCTTTATTAGTCGTTTTTGTAGCACCTTATTTTTCTAACATCGAAGCGGCGAAAGCTCTAGTGCCAATCGTAGCTTTTTTAGTTATTTTTGACGGGATAAGAGAATTTTCATTAGGCTTTCTTCGAGCAAATGATCGTATGGAAATACAAGCTTTAATTACACTAATAACAAATATAACTATTTCTCTTTTTGGAATTCTAATATTATTTTATTACCCTACGGCAAAAGCATTAACATTTGCTTACGCTCTCAGCGCTGGCTCAGGAGCACTAGCATCAGTAATAATCTTAAGAAATGAATTTCTAGGAATTTTTAAAAATTTTAATAAAGAATTAATAAAACCAATCTTGGACGCTGCCTGGCCATTCGCTTTTATTAGTTTATTAGGAGGTTTTATGTTAAGTACTGACATAATCATGCTTGGCTGGTTTAAAGATGCGCGAGAGGTGGGACTATACTCTGCCGGACAAAAGGTAGTTTCACTTCTTTACGTATTACCCGGAATTTTTGTAACATCTGTTTTCCCAACTATATCAAGATTAATTGGCAACTCAGAACACAATCGCGTTAGGAATTTAACGGAAAAAAGTATTGTTTTTATTACGTCAATATCATTTCCTTTAACGGTCGGCGGTATAGTCTTGGGAAATTCAATAATAAGTTTTCTTTTTGGACCCAATTATTCAAATGCGGTTTTGCCATTCCAAATTTTAATGCTCACTATATTCGCTACATATTCCGGAAGTTTTATTGGTAATCTAATATTGGCTTATAACCTACAAAAAAAAGCCATTTTTTTTGTAGGTTTAGCTTCTTTGAGTAATTTTGTCTTTGACGCTCTACTTATTCCTTTTTATGGGGGCGCGGGTTCAGCAGTGGCAACGGTAATAGCGCAAATACTAATTACTGGACTCGGATGGCATATTGTAAAAAAGAAAGTTGGTTTTAATATTCTTCCCCACTTAACAAAAATAATTCCCGCAACAATTATTATGGGAATTATAAGTTATATAATGGATTCGATCGGAATAAATGTTACCACGAATATCTGCGTATCAATGTTATTATATTTCGCCATACTTTACGCCTCTAAAGAAATAGTCTTAATTGAAATTTTTAGTTTAATAAAAAAAATCTAGATTACCAATGCTCTATGGCAGCTTCCCATCTCTCTAAATTATCACAAGGGAACCATCTGTAATTTTTTGCCTTATAGCCCAATAGTTTTCGCGCAGCAGCAATCCTTGGAAAAACATCTTTTTCAATCATCATAAATTCCTGACCTTCCGGCACGTAATTGAAAACTTCCGGACTCACAACATAAATACCTGATGAAACAAAGTCCGTTGGTGGATTTTCTGGTTTCTCCAAAAATTCCATAATGTGAGCTCCCTTCATTATCGGTACGCCATACGATGATGGATTTGCAACTTGAGTAAGAGCTATTGTAGCAACAGGATTTGACTTGTGAAACTTGTGAAATTTGATCATCTCTTTTAAGTCAAAGTCCTTAAGCTCATCGCCATTTGATAAAATAAAATTATCTTTAAAGTGTTTTTGAAGTAATTTTACTCCGCCAAAAGTACCAAGTGGTTTAGCTTCAAGGTGAATTTTTATTTTGGGAAGATCTTTATTATATCTTTTTTTCCACCATGCATAATCCTCCTGATGATCCTTATTAATAAGCACCGCTATTTCATCTACTCCATTTGCAACAAAAAACTCAATCAAATGATTTAATATCGGTTTCTTTTTTACTGTTATAAGCGGCTTAGGAATTTCATGTGTTACAGGGCGAAGTCTTGTTCCAAGCCCACCAGCGAGAATTAATGCTTTCATAGCACTAGCTTACCACAAAAAAGCATTATGTAAAGTGCTAGATGTATTCTTGGTTGCGAAATGTCTCAATTCATTAGACAATTACTACTATGAGTCCCTCACGCAAGAAGGAGTTGGGATTAATATGTTATAGTTTATTGTGTTTGATCATAATTAATTCAGTTTAATAAGATAAAATTGAATACAAACAAGAAGTTGCGGATAATGCTCCTTCTTGAGTGAGGGATGAAAATTTTAGTTCAAAACAAATGGGAAGATGACTATTTAGATTATTTTCGAAGCCAAAAAGAATATCGAATTAAAGTTCTGGCAATTAAAAACCTTGAAAAGATTGGGGAGGTGTATATAATTCGTCCAAAAAGTTTAAGAATGGTGTGGAATTATGTAAGAAAATATGGACCCAAAGCAGTATATAGAAAAGTAATTTCCAGATTAAGTGAGGAATCTCGGAATAATAAATACGTCTCACTTGGTATAGGTGAAATTTTAGAAACAGAGGTAAATCCTAGATTCAATAAAGGAAATATAGTTGCGTTTATTGCGCCTCTTCACCCCGCAGCAATAGAACGCATAACTTTACCAGAAAATTTTATTTATAGTATTGACCAAAAATTTGCAGAGTTTTCAAAAAATAAATTAGCATATATAGAAGTCGAAGATGAAAAGTTACAAGATGGGTGGTGGACTAAAATTAAAGCTTGGAGTATTTACTCTGGAATAATTATAACTAAAGAAACAGAAAACTCACTAATGGAGAATGTATTAAAATTCGTAAACCAAACCGACTGGAGCAAGGCTCGTTTTCTTGATATTTCTTCTCCAAGTTCTATTAAGGAATTTAAAATAGGTGGAGCTAAAAAATTTGGAGCTAAAAAATCGGCAGCGCTTCTTGGTTTCGGCAATTATGCGAAGGTGCAAATTCTACCAAACATAAAGCCCTATATTAAACTATTCGCGGTTCATGAGATTGATCCAACGCAAATAATTAGAAACTTAAATGTACCCCTAATTGATACATCTCCAAATATTAGACCTGAAGAGAAATATGATGCGTACTTTATTGCTGGATACCACCACACTCATACTCCACTCGCATTAGAGGCGTTAAAGAAGGGCGCATATGCGGTTGTAGAAAAACCAGTTGCGGTAGATAGAGAACAACTCAAAAGCCTTTTGGAAGCTGTAGAAGTTAACAGAAGAAAACTTTTTATTGGTTTTCATAAAAGGTACTCGATATTTAATTCCTTCGCTTTCGAAGATCTTGGCACTAAAAAAGGTGAGGCAATTTCTTATCACTGCATTGTTCATGAGCCAAAATACCCAAAATATTTTTGGTACAACTGGCCAAACTCAAAAGGACCAATAATTGAGAATGGTTGCCATTGGATAGACCATTTTCTATTCCTTAATAATTATAGTAAACCGGTTAAATCCGCCGTATTTATATCAAAAAACGGAATTATTAACGCGTCTGCCGAATTAGAAAACGGTGCTTGTTTTACAATGGTACTTACTGGTGAAGGAAGTGACTATATGGGAGTGCAAGATTATGTTGAATTAAAAACCAAAGACAAAACAATTAAAATCATAAATGATGATACTTATATTGCAGAAGGTAAAGATAAGATAATAAGAAAAAAGAACATAAATAAAATGCTAAATTATAAAACGATGTATCAAGCTATTAGCAAAAAAATTGCGAAAAACGAAGAGGGGGACGGCTTGAATTCACTTCTCGTATCATCCGAACTTATTTTTGATCTAGAGGACAAGTTCAGAGATACTCTTCTTGCAAGTACATCATAAATAGAATAATCTTTACGCATGTCTATAAATTACAAAGATAAGCAATGTTTTGTAACTGGAGGCTCTGGCTTTATTGGGCAACATTTAGTTAAGCGGCTTCTAGACGAAGGTGCTTCAGTTACAGTACTAGATAATTTTTCATTTGGCGGAACTCACGAAATTGTTGACCCGAGGGCGAGTATTATCGAGGGCGACGTTCGCAATTCAACAAGTTTTATAGCACCGAATACAGGTAATTATGACTATATTTTTCACTTCGGCGCTCCTTCATCGATAGTTGCCTTTAAAGAACAACATGAAAAATGCCGCGATATAACTGTAAACGGCTTTATTAATGCTTTAAATTTTGCTAAAAACCAAAAAGCCCGCCTAGTATATCCATCAAGCGGTAGCATATATTCAGGGGCAAATCGCCCGCACTGTGAGAGTGCTGAAATTCAATATGATAAATTAAACAACTATGCCAAAGCTAAAATAGAGTTGGAAAAAATTCAAAAAGAAAATGCGAATGTAAATTCTGTAGGTTTAAGAATACTAGCTGGCTATGGTCCGGGTGAGTGGCACAAAGGGGAACATTCAAGCGTGCCATATCTTTTGGCAAAAGCAATAACAAAAGGCGAAGCACCTATTATTTTTGGCGACGGTAACCAGATTCGAGACTTTGTATTTATAGAGGATATTATTAATGCAATACTTATGCTTGGCGAGAAAGCTGTGGAACCTGTTGTAAACGTTGGCACAGGTACCGCTTACTCATTTAATAAAGTAGTTGAAACTATTAACGAGATATTAGGAACCAATATTAAAGCAACTTATATTCCAAGACCTAATCTTTACCTTGAAGTAACAACGGCTGACACAACAATATTTTCAAAATACTATGCAACTCAAACTTCTCTTAAAGATGGCCTTACTAAAACAATAGAATCAATCAAAGAAATTTTAGCTAAGTAAGACTTTGAAATACTTTTGATATTGGTTTCAGAAACGGAACCAATAGCCCTCCATATAACTTATTCACTCTCCAAGCTCGATAAGAATCCACATTACCCCTAAGTATTGCCTTTATATTTTTTAAACTGCGATCACTTACTCCTCCGACTCTCATGCGTGTCAGTGTTTTTGGAATATAGACCGACTTAACTTTATATACTTTTAAAAATCGCAACATCAATTCATAATCAGCTGCCATACGTAAACTTAAATTATAATATCCAAAACGTTCAAATATCTCTTTGCGAGCATAAAATGTGGTGTGTGGTGGATGCCAACCCCAAAAAAGTTTTGGAGAACTATATGATGAAGATTTCCAAAATCTTATAGTTTTTTCTGGATTCAAGCGGTCCACATAAACCAAATCACCCCAAGTAACATCTGAATTGGTTTTTTCCATTTCATTTACCACGGTTTCTATAACATTGTTTGAACCATAAAAATCGTCTGTATGCATCATACCTACTATATCCCCCGTGGCGAGCTTAATTCCTTTATTTAATCCATCAAAAAGACCTTTGTCTTTTTGAGATATAAATTGTGCAATCTTGCTACTATATTTTTTTACAATATCCTGCGTTCCATCGCTAGAGCCACCATCAACAATAATATATTCAATATTGGGATAGGTTTGATTAAGAACGCTTTTAATAGTGTCCTCAATAGTCTTTACGGAGTTGAAAGAAGTTGTGATAACAGAAACTTTAATGTTCTGCATAATTTTTAAAAATATACTATTAAATGTTCCTAACGACCATACAATTGCCAATTACTAATACATCCATTTTAGTCCTCAAAAAACAATTAATCGCCTCTTAAGGATAATCTAATGTCTATTCATTGTTTATTTCTTCGTCTTTTTGCTCTTAGCCAACTTTTTGTCCTGATTAATACTCCAGTCCAATAAATTGATATACCAGTTTAAGTGCCCTATCAAAATTTGTGCTTTACAATTGGCGCATTCAAGATCGAGTTCTTTGCAAACTAGCTTCCCAAATCCTTTTTGAATATCAAGTTTTAACTGTTTGGCAAGTTGTAATGATTTTTTATCATTCATTTTCAATTTAATCTTCAATAGTCAATCCGATTTTATTTTAGAAAGTGGAACTTTGTGCATGTTGATATATTAATTGTTCGCAAAAGCCCGAAATGTTGCTTCCTCATATCCTTTTTGAATACAAAGATAATCGTCATAACGTTTAATAACTGACTCTTCGTAATCAGCTCTAAAAGAAGGGGTTACTTCAAAAAGCACTCTTCCAACACTCACAGCACTTATTTGAAGCCCGGCGTTCGCTCGTTCTAAAAATGAAATATCAAGCCGCGGTCCATTTATGGATTCCGGAAAATCTTCGCTTAAAACATTATAAATTTCCCCAAAGAGCGCGAAACCATTACTGAATGCTTTTTTGTTATCAACAAAAACTACCCCAATATCATAATCGGATATATTAAGAGCAGTGCCGGCTACTCTAGAACCAAAAAGATAGACGATACCTACTCCAAGCTCTTTTAATTTCCTCTGGCTTTTTTTAGATAGTTTCTTCATAAACTTTATTATTCTATCAAAAGTATGTAATACTATCCCCAATTAACCACTTCCTTTAAGACTTTTGTCATTGCGAGGGCGAAGCCCGCGGCAATCCAGGAAACAACGGGATAAATCTGGATTGCTTCGTCGTTCCTCCTCGCAAAGACGAGGTTAAAAGAGTAGTGGTTAATTGGGGATGGTATAAATATAATATAAAAAAAATCATCGCCTGACAAGTGTGTGTGCTATTTATATTTTATTTAGCACGATTATATTTAGATTTTATGATAGCTGTGTAAAAATGTATCAAGAAGCTGTTGAGAATGAAATAACCAACACCCAATGGCGACCAATCATGTCGCTTTTCTTTTGTCTACTTTCAAATTGAGTATGACTTTAGAAGATTTAAATTTTAAGATGTAGTTTTTAGATTTGAGATTTTATTTTTAAGATTTTCGGCTAATAATACAATTCCCCAAAACCAATATATCCATTTGAGTTCGAAGGAAACAATCTATCGCCTCTTGCGGTTTATTAACTATCGGTTCATTTTCATTAAACGATGTATTTAGTAGCATTGGCACACCTGTAATTTCCCTAAAAGCATCTATTAGTTTCCAATAAATCGGATTATCTTTCTTAGAAACGGTTTGAAGTCTTCCCGTTCCATCAGCATGAGTAACTGCTGGAATTTTCAATCTCATCTCTGGTTTTATTTCATAAACTTTTTCCATAAAAGGAACTGGGTAAGTCTGAATAAAATATTCGCCAACATATTCTTCTAGTATCGACGGTGCAAATGGTCGGAAAACTTCTCGCTTTTTTATTTTGAGATTCAAAATATCTTTCATGTCTGAACGCGCAGGGTTAGCCAATATACTTCTATTGCCTAGAGCACGTGGACCCCACTCAGTTCTTCCTTGAAACCAACCGATAACTTCACCATTTGCCAAGTGCTTTGCGGTTTCTTTAAAAAGTTCAATTTCCTCCAAAACTCTATAAGTTAAATTATTTTTCTTTAGAACTGTTTCGATTTCCGCCAAGTGATATTCGGGGCCCCAAAAGGAATGAGTCATAACAAACGGTAAATCCAATGCTTTGATATCTGATGACCCGAGATCCGATGTCCCAAATATTGATTTTTTGCCTTCGGACATCGGATCTCTTAAGATTGGCCTACGGTCTGATTCTTGAACATCGGATCTCAAGGCATCGGATGTCTCAAAACTTCGCTCTTTTCCTAAAATTTGATTCCAAACAAAATAGGCGGCACCAAGCGCACCTCCGGCATCGTATCCGGCTGGTTGGATGAACGCTTCTTTAAATGGTGAATGCGTAAATATTTTCCCATTAGCTAAGCTATTTTGAGCCGTCCCACCAGCGAAACAAAGATTTGTACACTTAGTTTCTTTATATAATTTATTTAAAATATTAATAAATACTTCTTCGTATAGTGCCTGAGCGGAAGCGGCAATATCTTTGTGCTTATCACTTAATTCCTCATTTTCCTTACGCGCTGATCCTAGTAATAACTCTAATTTATTTGAATAGAGTTGGCTAAGCTCTGGGTATCCACCTTCCCATGCCATGTTAACCTCTCCTTTATTATGTAAAAAATAATCTAAATTTAATTTAAATAGCCCTTCGGCCCCGCTCAGAGGAGGTCCATCTGGTTCTAATCGCACGATCTCCTTCATCTCTTTCATAAAATTTGGCTTTCCAAAAGCAGCTAGGCCCATAATTTTATATTCATCACCAAATTTGTTGAAACCTAAGTATTGTGTTATTGCGGTATAAAAAAATCCAATTGAATGCGGATAATTTATACATCCCAAGACTTCAAAATTATTATCTTTGCCCTTACCCCACATTGTACTTGTGAAATCCCCCATACCATCAATAGATAATAGCGCAGACTCTTTAAATGGTGAAACAAAAAAAGCACTTGCTATATGAGATCTGTGATGCTCAACATACCAAATTTTAGATTTTAGATTTCGGATTTCGGATTTCTTCAAATTAAAGACGTTTCCAAATTCATCTTCTAGCCCCTTAACTTTTCTTTTATTTACAAACCTATTCCACAACCACCCAAAACTAGGCCTAGTTTTTAAAATAAACCAAACCTTTTTCCAATAATTGGCTTTTGGGTCACGAGAAATTGCGATGTGGTCAATATCTTGAATTCTAATACCAGCATATCCCAAACAAAACTTAATAGACTCGGATGGAAATCCAGCCCAATGCTTAATGCGTCTAATCCGCTCCTCTTCAATGGCCGCGATTAATTTGCCGTCTTTAATGAGACAAGCGGCAGAGTCAGCGTGATATGCGTTTATACCTAATATATACATCCGTTAGAGATAGAACGCGGACGCTTCTCGCATCTTACGCGCTATGTTAATTTTTAATAAATTTTGATTTTTAGACATATATTATGTTTTACAATGCGTCCGCGATTTCTAACGGGATACATAAATTATATTTGATTAAAGTTTACACAATAATGAGAAGGGTCTGAAATAATTTCTCTGTAGCACCGAACCATGTCATCAATTCCTCGAACTAGTCCAATAGTTTCGCTAAAACCTAATTTTTTTATTTTAGAATAATCAACTGTGAAATTTCTATTATCATTATCTTTTCGATTTTTTTCGACAATTACTTCGCAGTTAGTCTGTTTTTTTATTTCGTCAACTATTGTTTGTTTATCTAGGTTTAGGTGATCGAATCCAACATTGTATATCCCACCACTAAAAAGTTTAAACTTTTCTATTGCTAAAAGATAGGCTTTTGCTAAGTCCTGCACGCTAACAAATGTTCGCAGAACATTTGGGTCGTACACTTTAATTAAATTATACTTAACAGCATTAAATACAAAATCATTAATTAATAAATCTAGCCTGTGCCTAAACGAAATTCCAAATGCGGTAGCCGGCCGAAATATTACTACATTCTCACTTTTAGATAGTAGTTTCTCTGATTCATATTTGCTAATGGAGTACGGCAATGCTGGCGTTGGTATTGTCTCTTCAGTACAATGTCTTTTCCCCGTTTCTCCATAAATACTTGTTGAGGAGGCAAATATAATTGGCAAACCAGACCTTACTTCATTTAAAATTTGAACTGCTTGTGTATTGATTGAGTTACAAAGCTCTGTATTTTTTAAACATGCTGGCTCGCCAGTCAAGCTTGCTAAATGAACTATATAGTCAACATCCTGCAATGATTTCTCAATCAATTTGACGTCTCTTATGTCACCATTTATAAATTCATACGAATTATTATTAGACAGATTAGCATCAAGTTTTTGACCGTATAATAAATTATCAAAAACCTTAACTTTATACCCCGCATCTAAAAGAATATTGCTTAGGTGCGAACCAATATAGCCAGCGCCACCTGTTACCAAAACTTTTTCTTTCATATTTAAAAACTATTTTAATTTATTATTAAGGCTTTTTTTAAGTTCAAATATTTTAGCGTCAACCAAAAACCGATACCAAAATCCCTGCAAAAAGTGAAATACAAGACCTGGAATTCCGTCCAAAAAACCAAGTCGGATAAAATAACGATATTTCCAATACAATAACGCCCGAAAATATGGGGGCATTTTATAATAAAGATTATTTTTATACCATCGCCTTCGCTCTGGATCGGTGCCGCTCCTATTTTCACTGATTTTATGTTCTAGTGATTTAGTGATTTCATGAATATACGCCTGCGCCTCCCTCTTTGCATAATTGTTATGTTTCTCTACCCAAACGGATAAATCTTTTTTGTCGTGCTCTTCAAAATCATTTTTTAAATTTACAGTTTTGCCTTTGCTTAAAATAACATGCTCATCCATGGCGCGCTCTTCGTATCTGCCTGAATCTTTTCTCCAAAGTCGCAAAAACCAGGCTGGATAGTAACCACCATGCTTTATCCATCGGTTCATAAAATACACTCGTCGCTTCATGTAGAAGCCAGAGACATTAGGGTCTAGGGTATGGGGTATAGGATTTAGGTATAGGGCAATTTCTTCCCATGTTTCCGGGAGCATTACTTCATCAGCGTCAAGACGCAGGATCCAATCATTTTTGATTTGAACGTTATCTAATGCCCAATTAAACTGCTCAGCTTGATTAATAAACTTTCTTTGATGAATTTTATTTGTGTACTTAGCTGCAATCTCAACTGTTTTATCTGTGCTAAACGAGTCAACTATTACAATTTCACCCACCCAATCCGAAATGCTTTTTAGGCAATCTACAATATTTAGTTCCTCATTATAGGTGAGAATGATGGATGTAATTGGAAGTTTCCTCATAGAAACATTAAAACAAAAAAATGGTAGCACTGCTAGTCATAAATAGAATGGTCACCTATCGTGTGAAAATATGCCCTGTCTTTTTCTGCGAACTCAAAAATGATTCGATAGTTTGAGCCAACCGAAAAAGCCCAAAGACCTCGAAGACGCCCATGCAACTTGTGGGTTTTCAAAATATGATTAAAGGGTTCTTTGCAAAACAAGGCTATGCGTTCATCCGCTTTTTGCATAATTGGAGGGGTTAGACTTTCATATCGACGCAAAAATCGTGAAGTATAAAATACTCGCATATTCTATCTACGAAGATTCTTTAATGATTTGAGTTCTTTGGCTTTCCCTTCCACTATTTCCATACGACTTGCTCGCACATCTTCCAAAATTTGTTCCTCCTTCCATAATCTCACCATATCTCTAAAAAACTCGCTCTTAGAAGCATATTGTCCGCTTTTAACGGCATTAATAACCTCTTTGTTTAATTCTTGTGGCAACGAAATATTCACTACTTTTCTCATGATTTTATAAAAATTAATTGTAATACTTTATATTACAATACTATCAATCAATCACTTAGATGTCAATATATATATTCCCTGTAGATTAAATAGGTTTAATAGTCTTATAACTTATAAATAAAAATCGTAGTCCCGGCACGAAAATCTGGAGCGTAAACATCTCGGATATCCCGCAGCCACATATAACGTTCGGGATACTCTTTTAAAATAGCCACTGAAACAGCGAACCAATCTATGCCTTTGGTTTTAGGGTCATCATTCCTAAA
>JAUXUB010000078.1 GCA_030680955.1 bacterium
AAAACACTATGACCTGGGCAACGATCTTTATCGCGCCGTGCTTGACAAACGATTAACCTACACCTGCGGCTATTGGAAAAATGCGGCCGATCTTGATAGCGCGCAAGAGGCGAAATTGGATTTAGTTTGTAAAAAAATCGGGCTCAAGAGCGGACAAAGGGTGCTGGATATTGGCTGTGGTTGGGGAAGCTTTGTGGGGTTTACCGCAGAGAAATACGGCGTGAGCGCGCTGGGGGTTACGGTTTCTAAGAAGCAAAAAGAATTGGTTGATAAATTATATCCAAACTTTCCCATAGAATTTAAACTTCTGGATTACCGCGAGAGTAAAGGAAAGTTTGACCAGGTTGTCTCTTGGGGAATGTTTGAACATGTGGGCGGTAAAATCTACCGCACCTTTATGAAGGTCGCGCATAAGGCTCTTAAAGACGAGGGTTTGTTTTTACTGCACACGATCGGCGGCAATCGCTCGGTGAGGGGCAACGAACCCTGGATTGAAAAATACATTTTTCCCAATTCCATGCTTCCCTCAATTAAACAGATTAGCCAAGCAATAGAAGGATTATTTGTGGTGGAAGATTGGCATAATTTCGGAACTGACTACGACAAAACCCTCATGGCGTGGTATAATAATTTTGAAGATAACTGGTTAAAAATAAAATTAAATTATAATGAAAGATTTTATAGAATGTGGAAATATTATTTATTAATGTGCGCTGGAACATTTAGATCGAGAGAAAATCAGTTATGGCAAATTGTATTGTCAAAAAAAGGGGTTAGGGGCAGATATAAACCAATTAGATAATTAATATCAAAAACATCATGAATATATTTTTTAATTACAATTTCTTGATTCGTTTCGGTCTCGGCTTTATATTTCTCGCCAATGCTTTAATGGCTTTCTTTGCTCCTTCTGAATTTATCGAGCTTATAATGAATTCTTTTGTCTCGAATCTTTTACCCATACGTCCTGAAATATTTGTTCCGATTGTTGTCGGCATTAATGACACTGTTGTTGGGTTGCTTCTTATCAGCGGTATCGCCACGCGACGCGTTGCCATATGGGCAATGATTTGGCTTATCGGAGTAATGGTTATCATCGGAAGTCCTCTCGATGTACTGGAACACTTTGGACTTCTGTTTATGCCGTTGGCTTTAATCTTAGGCGATAAGTATTTAACTAAAAATATATGAACCACGAACACCATAATTCTGACGTAGAAATATACACCTGCTCAATGCATCCTGAAATACGAGAGGACGCGCCCGGCTCATGCCCCAAATGTGGCATGAGACTTGTGAAGGCTGAGGCAAAAACGGATCACAATGCTCATGCTGGGCATACAATGGGTGACCCATCCAAAATGGGATTTTGGGAGAAATTTAAGATGAGCATGTCAATGACTATGGGCATGGATCATACGGGGTTGGCGGGACGGGAGATGGCTCGCCTCATGGAGATAGACATCAGAAATAAGTTCTTCTTCGCGCTTGTTCTAACGATCCCTATTATTTTGTATTCACCTCTAGGCACCGAGTTTTTAAAGCTTAATCTGCCATCTCCGATTCCTTTACCATGGCTTCTTTTCATTCTAACAACGCCGGTATTTTTCTATTCCGGCTGGATCTTCCTCTATTCCACCTACTTCGCACTAAAAGATAAAATGTTGAATATGGCTGTGCTTATTGCCGTCGGTATCACAGCGGCCTATGGTTTCAGTGTTTTATTAACCTTTATTGGTAGTGCCGATTCATACTACGAAGCGGCAGCACTTCTCATCAGCTTTGTGCTTTTTGGCCATTGGATGGAGATGAAATCCAGGCGTGGCACAACGGACGCCCTTCAAGCCCTTTTCAATCTCGTACCACCTCAAGCTAGAGTCTTCAAAGACGGCAAAGAAATACTTGTTTCGACTTCAGATATACAACTCGGCGACATTATCATTCTTAAGCCAGGAGATAAGGTTCCTGTTGATGGTGAAATCATTGAAGGAGAAACTGCCATCGATGAATCCTTGGTTACCGGAGAGTCAATCCCTACTACTAAGAATATCAAAGATCAGGTAATCGGTGGGTCAATCAACACTACCGGATCGGTCAAATTCAAAGCAACAAAAATCGGCAAAGATACTGCTCTTGCTCGAATTGTTCGTATGGTTGAAGAAGCCCAGAATTCAAAAGCGCCGGGGCAAAGAATTGCTGATAGGTTTGCAAAGTACTTGGTCATCGCGGCTGTAGGATCAGGTCTTTTGGTATTTATTATTTGGTATTTTATAGTTGGTTCACCCCTTCTTTTAGCTCTCTCCTTTGCTATCGCTACGGTTGTCATTGCCTGTCCCGATGCGCTTGGTCTTGCTACTCCAACGGCTGTAGCTGTCGGTACCGGTCTTGGAGCAAAACATAATATTCTTATAAAAGATGCTCCAACTCTAGAACAAGTCTCAAAAATTCAAGCAATTGTACTCGACAAAACTGGTACTCTAACGGAAGGAAAACCAAAAGTAACCGATATAGCTACAGCAGATGGTTTTGATGCGGGTGAAGCACTGCGTTTGGTTGGTGCGGCTGAAGCGAAATCATCCCATCCTTTAGCTGGTGCAGTACTCGATGAGCTTAAAAAACGCGGCCTTACATTGCCAGAGTCAATTGATAAATTTGAAAATCTTTCGGGCTTGGGAGTGAAAGCTATCGTTGATGGAAAATCAGTACTTATCGGTACAGTGAAGCTCATGAAAGAAAATAATGTTGCCTTGAGTGTTTTGGAGCAAAAAATTAATGAGTTCTTAGAAAGAGGAGAAACAATAATGATTCTTGCTGTTGATGGAAAAATCAAAGCTGTCATTGGCGCGGCTGATCCAATAAAGCCTAACGCCATAAAAGCAGTCGAGCGTTTGAAATCATTAGGTATTGAGATCGCCATGATCACTGGGGACAACAAAATGACTGCAGAGAAAGTGGCGAGTCAAATTGGCATAGAAAGAGTCTTTTCAGAAGTGATGCCTGCAGACAAGGCAAGTTATGTAAAAAAGCTACAACAAGAAGGAAAATTTACGGCAATGGTTGGAGATGGTGTCAACGATGCCCCGGCGCTCGCTCAAGCTGATGTGGGTATTGCCATTGGTGCAGGTACGGACGTTGCGATTGAAACCGCAAAAGTTGTGCTGATGAAATCCGATCCGTTGGATATTCTTCGAGCAATAACTTTGAGCAAGGCAACGGTTCGTAAAATGAAGCAAAATCTTTTTTGGGCTTCAATCTACAATGTGCTTGCGATACCAGTTGCCGGTGGAATCCTATATCCAAATTTCGGCATAATGCTTCGTCCGGAATTTGCGGCACTTTTGATGAGTGTATCTTCAATTATTGTCGCAGTAAATGCCGTGCTTTTAAAACGTGTCGAGAAGGATTTAATTTCTTAATAATATGATCTCATTAAAGCTTAAAAACATATTTGCTCTTTCCATACCGCTCTTTATCGCCCATGGCACAGAAGAGTTTCTCACGCATTTCTATAACATTGATGCTCACGATCAAGCGATCTTTGGACTACTGTCCTCGTTGTCGAATCACGGTGCTACTTTCGTAGTATTCCAGATTATGTTCTGGTTGATTCTTATTGTTTCTTATCTCCTTATTTCAAGCGAACAATGGAGGTTTCGTGTAATGTTCATACCTGGAATTATTTTCATCTACGAACTACATCATCTGTATAAGGCAATTGCAATAGGTGGATATTACCCAGGACTCGTCACCGCACTGTTCTTTCCGGTGATCGGATACTTTTATTGGAGAGAGTTGCTGAAATTATATAAAATTAATCAATAAATATATGTTTTATAATGCTCCCATTTGCGAATTTACGAAATATATTACTAAAAAAGAATGTGTTATAATCAAATACAGTATAAAAAAATCATTATGAACAAATATCAAAATAACAAACAATGAAAAAAATATCTTATTATTTAATATTTATAGTTGTAATAGCCAGTATTCTTGTCTCATTTTGGACGTATCAGCGTTATTTTAAAGACGTTAAACCAGATCCTCTTTTATTTAAAGTTGAGAAAGGAAGCATAAGAGAAGTTGTAAAAGTACGAGGAGAAGTAGTGCCGCAAAAAGATTTTGATTTAGAGTTCCCTTTTTCTGGAACAGTTCAGGAAGTGTTTATAAAAGAAGGTCAACTTGTAGATGTGGGCGATCCTCTAGTAAAACTGGAGACAAATAACCTGGATATTGAAGTTAAAACACTAAATTCTAAACTAGCTCAAAGCGAAGCCAACCTAAAAAAACTCACAGCAGGTGCAACCAAAGAAGAGTTAAAAATTCTTGAAACAAAAGAAATTAACGCAAAAATCTCACTTACAAACGCGGGAGAAAACTTTATTGATAAACTTAAAGATGCTCACGCCAAATCTGACGATGCGGTACGAACCAAAACTGCCGGAATTTTCTCTGGATATAAAACAAGCGTTTATCAATTTACTTATACAACTTGCGCCTACAATGCAGAATCAGACGCTAGGAATCTTCGACTTCAAAGTGAGAATGTTTTAGATAACTGGAAAAATGAACTTGACGCTTTAAAAGACGTGAGTGACTCTGCAAAACTTAAAGCAACATCAAAAAGTGCCAATGCAAACATGACTCTTTTTACAGATCTTTTTTCAAATATCAACGCAACACTAGTAACCGGATGCACTGCTACCGATAGCAGTCTTGACACTTACCGCACTAACACAGCAGTCGCCAGAACCAACATTAATATCGCAATCACTAATTTAAGATTAGCCGAAGATAAGTTTACAACCTCCGAATCAAATCTGGCTCTCGCGGAGGATGAGTTAAATCTTCTAAAAACCGGCACGAGATCCGAAGACATTGAAATTGCCAAAGCGCAGATTGAAGAAATAAAAAACAGCATCGCGGCTGTGAGCGAAAATATTAGAAAATCAACCATCTACGCCCCAGCGTCAACAAAAGTTGTAAAAATCTGGCTTGAACCAAAAGAGACCGCCAATCTTGGCCAAGTCGTTATTTCTTTATCAATGATTGGTCATAAGATTCAAGTTGATATATCCGAATTAGAAATAGGAAAAATTAGAGAAATAGGCGGCAGTGAAGTTTTGGTTAAACTTGACGCTTTCCCCGATCTAGAACTCAAGGGTAAAATTATATCTATTGAGCCAAGGGAAATTATTAAAGAAAGCGATAAGTACTATCGCGCCAACGTATATATCGAACCTCATGATTCTTTGATTCGCTCTGGGATGAACGCCGACTTAATAATACCCATTTCCACTAAAGATGGCGTGCTTAAAATTCCTGAACTTGCCGTTTATCAGAAAAACGATAAAAAGTTTACAATTGTTCTAAGTGGCGTTGAGCAAAAAGAAATAGAAATTGAAACAGGAATTTCTGACGGTGCGTCAGTCGAAATCACCAATGGACTTATTGAAGGACAAACTGTCGTAGTCTCTGCTGAATAACCAAATATTATGAGACAAAGAAATACGCAACTAAAAACTTATTCAAATTCGGATCGAAAAATTGATCCTGTCTGCGGTATGAATTTATCAGAATACGCCGATGTCGTAGAAATTTCTCATCAAGAAAAAAAGTTTTATTTTTGCGAAAGAGCCTGTGAAGAAAGGTTCAAAAAAAATCCAGATAGATTTCAAAAAAGACCACTGATTGAGCTAGCGGACATCTGGAAAACTTTTAATCTTGGTGGAGTGGAGACTAAAGCACTCGCAGGTTTAGATCTTCATATTTGGGAGGGTGATTTTGTTGCAATTATCGGCGCATCAGGCTCTGGTAAAAGCACTGCTTTGAATATATTAGGATTCCTTGATCAACCAACTTCAGGCAATATTTTTTTTAATGGTAAGGATGTTTCAAAATTATCCGATGATGAAAAGACTGAGTTCCGTTCCAAAACATTCGGCTTTGTGTTTCAGCAATATAATTTAATTCCCTGGCTCACCGCATATGAAAACGTAACACTCCCACTTATTTTTTCTGGAAAGAAAGTTGAGGCGAAAAAAATAGAAACTAGTTTTCAAGAAATAGGGCTTAGAGAGCGTTCAACTCACCGACCATTTGAGCTTTCTGGAGGAGAACAACAGCGCACTGCGCTTTTGCGTGCTTTGGCCAATGACCCCGAAATAATTTTAGGGGATGAGCCTACGGGCAATTTAGACTCAGAAACAGGCAATAAAATTTTAAATATGTTGATTGATTTAAATAAATCCCGCAAAAAAACGCTTATTATAGTTACCCACGACGCTGACATAGCCGAGAAAGCCGACCAAGTGATTACATTCAAAGACGGTCACCTTGTGCGCGACCATCAAGTTCGCAAAAAAACATATATTAGACCTTTTGCATAATTAATTTCTACTACAATTTCCAAATTTGGGCTACAACTTTGTGAAAATTTATCAACGTATACTCTTGTATATGCTTCAAAATTTTCACTTCGTCTCGCCTCAAATTTTCACCCCCCTAAATTTTTCATTGAAAAACTTTGGGGGGTGAAAATCTCGTTACGAAAGTAATTATGCAAAAGGTCTACGGAATAATTATTAGCTTTACGACTATAGAACTATGCTTAAAAATTTTCTCATCTTGACTTTAAAGGGTATGCGATACCGGCCAATACGGGGATGGCTCACAATTTTAGGTATTGTTATTGGAATAATGCTCATGGTTATTATTTTAGTATTAAGTTCCGGAATTAAAAACACAATTACCAAAGCTCTGCAAACATTTGGATCAGATTTAATTATAATTTTACCCGGCAAAGAGAACAATCCTATCATAGGAATTTTAGGTGGACAAAAATTTAAACAGAAAGATTTATTAGATTTGGAGAAAATTGATAATGTTAAATTTGCCGCACCAATGGGCATCAGCACTTTAAATGTTGAATATGATGGAGAGGCAAAATCAATAATGGTCCATGCCTCCAATTGGAAAAAATATGTGGAGGTATTAGAATCGTCTCAAGGTATAAAACTGGAAAAAGGGCGCTGGCCTCAAGATGACAGTGTCTCCGAAGTAGTTTTTGGTCACTTAGCCGCAAAAACACTTTTTAAAAAAGAGGTGTCGGTCGGAGATAAAGTAATTATTAAATCAAAAAGGTTTACAACAGTTGGCATTCTTTCCGAGATCGGCGAACAGATGCTTGATAATGTTGTTTTTATTTCTCTAGATATGTTGGGTAATTTAACTGAATCACGCGGTGCTTCAAGCGCTTTGATAAAGACAACACCTGGAGCAAATATTAACTTGGTGGCTGAGCAGATAAAATTTCAGCTTTCTAAACAAGAAATTGTTCGAGATTTTTCCGTCCTAACTCCAGAAAAGGCCGATCGTCTAGTTGGTGGTGTTCTTTCTATCGTTGAATTAATTTTAATAGCCGTCGCCATGATTTCCATTGTTGTTGGCACAGTCGGTATTATGAATACTATGTATACGTCGGTTTTAGAACGAACAAAGCAAATCGGCATTATGAAAGCTATCGGCGCATCAAGTGATGCCATTCTATCTTTATTCCTTCTTGAGTCTGGTCTAATCGGACTAGTTGGTGGAATTCTAGGAATCTTTTTTGGAATTATATCAGCATATTTGATTGGCTTGATTGCGGCCAGCTTTGGAATTAGAGGGTTGTTTTCATTCGCTTCTCTAGATTTCTTTGGGCTTTTTGTCGTTTTATTTTTTACTTTTATTATCGGCGTGCTATCAGGATCGTTGCCAGCTAGGCAAGCATCGCGCATGGAGCCAACAGAGGCCTTAAGGTATGAGTAAAATACATTAGCCTAATTATTAAGATTTTATAATTCACATAGCTTGGTCGAGTTATGCTCTAAAAATTCAAAAATTAAAATACAATTATGGACAAACAAAAACAAATACAACATATACCACCAGCGGCGTTTAATTTTATGACAAACTATTATGATACAATTACGGAAATGTTTGGTTTCGGGAAGAAACTTAAACGTAGGGTGCTTGAGATGCTCGAGGCTAAAGATGGGGAAACTATACTTGATGTTGGTTCTGGTACAGGAACTTTCCTCGCTATCGCCTCCAAAGCCCTCCCGCATTCTAAACTAATCGGAGTTGATCCTGATCGCAAAGCCCTCGCTATTGCGCGGGAAAAATTAGCCGGTGTAGAATCACGCGTTACTTTATATGAAGCATCGGCCGAAGAATTACCCGTTGCAGACAAAAGCATTGATATTTGCGTGAGTACGCTCGCCTTTCATCACTTACCGCGACTCGTTAAGCTAAAGGCGATTCAAGAAATTCATCGAGTACTAAAACCAGACGGCAAATTTATCCTCGTTGATTTTGGAAAGCCAGTAAGTTTTTTAAGTCGTATTTTGTTATTTGTCGGCGGTTTCATTGATGGCAGAGATAATTTGCAAGCCAATTTAGAAGGTGTTTTGCCTATATACTTGCAACAAGTTGGTTTTTCTGTTTCAGAAATAGCAAAACCATATCGCGGTATTCATTTTCTAATGGCAAATAAATAACAAAGTGTGCGTTAGAGAACGATGGATATACCGCGGATTGTATTAGACCTTTATGTATTTACTAAAATATATATTATAATTAACCATATATGATGGAAGATAATAATAGTTTAGAATGGGAGGCGCCAGAATTTAAACATATTGAAAAAGAACCTATATGGTTTTTGGCGACTGGACTTTTTGCGGCAGTATTTTTAATTTTTGCGATTTGGCAACAGAATTTATTATTCGCAATTTTTATTATTATCGCTTCAGCTTTAATGTTTTTCTGGGCAAAAAAGAAACCAGATATAATTCTTTTCAAAATAAACAATGATGGCTTAGCCCTTGGAGATAATAAATTTTATCCTTGGAGAAGTTTTGAATATTTTTCTGTTTTTAAATCACATCAAACCCATGACAATCTATCTGAAATTATCATAAAACGAAACGAAAGAATAAATCCTCTCATTAAACTACATATTCCCATTAATCACCTAAATGAAATCCACGATTTTATATCACAACACTTAAAAGAAGAAGAATACACAGAAACTTACACCGACGCAATAGAAAGAATAATAAAATTTTAAAAAACTAACCAAGAAAAGGTCGGTTTTTTATATTAGCTAAATATTCTGCCTATCAAAGGACGAAAAAGGCCAAAACTGTTTCTGAAATAATGCCGCACCAGATGATTCCTCAAAACTCGATTGCACCAGTAAGTAACTTTATATTCAATAGACCCTATCGCAGATATGCAAAGGGTCTTTTTTATTAAAAGTAGAGTTAACTTAATTTTCTAGAGCAGTTTTCTTAAATCTTTCAATTTTATTGTAACTACCTTTGTTTTTCCTTCTTTTTCAATAATTGGCATTGTGATTGAATCATGAAATATTTTTTTATCGTGATATAGACTTTCAAGATCAGTCCGATATTTATTATTTATCTTTATATTAAGTTTATTCAATATGACCAAGAAATTTACCTTCACTGTATGTGAAGTTATGCCTAAAGATTCACCAACGGCCAGTTCTTTTAAAAGTCCATAAAGGACGGCTTTACCATGAGATAATTTATACTTTAATTCTATTGCGTGACCAACAGTATGCCCAACATTTAGTATTTGACGTAAATAAATTTCTTTTGGATCCTTGCGAATATAGAATTGTTTAACTGCGATAGATTTTTTTACAAGCAAAGCCAATATTCGCTCTTTTTGAAAAACATGAGAGCCTTCCTTCCTTAATAGTGAAAGAATTGAAGAATCTTTAATAAGGCCGGCCTTTATGATTTCTCCTAATCCGTCAGTAAGTTGATCATTCGAAAGCGAGTTTAAAAATCGAATATCTACAATGATAGCTAATGGATTATTAAAAACTCCAACTTGATTTTTATATCCATTGAAATTAATACCAGTTTTGCCACCATAAGCACTATCTACTTGCGCAAGAAGCGTTGTTGGGACTTGAATATATCTCACGCCTCTCAGATATATAGCAGAAGCAAATCCTACAACATCGCCAACGGTGCCTCCGCCAAGAGCAATAACAATACTTTTTCTATCCAATCCAATTTTGGTAAATTGTTTGAGTATTTTTTCAATTTGAACCCACTCTTTTGCATTTTCGCCATCTGGCAAAACCACCACGTTGGTATGAGAAATTTCTTGAATTGCCCACTTTAGTTTGTTTTCCAAAATATCAGAAGTAACAATCAAAATTTTTGAAGGCTTGACCTTTTTAAGAAATGGATTTAATTCTTTTAAATTATATAAAATTGGTGGCATACTAAAGTTTACCTTGCTTTATTTTTTTACGAATACTTGCAACAAATTCATTAAAGAAATGAAGATTGTGGTAGGTGACAAGTGACATTGCCGATATTTCTCCAGAACGTACAAGATGCGCTAAATATGTTCTTTTATAATTAGTACAAACAAAACAGATACATTTTTTATCTAGTGGCTTTAGGTCTTTTATAAACTGGGTATTTCGTAAATTTAGTTTTTCCCAACTTAACTCCCCTTTTCCATGAATAAAGGCGACATTTCGTCGTGCAAAAAGAGTTGGAACAACGCAATCGAATAAATCTATTCCGTGAGATACGACATCTTCCATATCACGAAGATAACCAATACCTAATAGATGTCTTGGTTTATTTTTATCTAGTAGTGGCACTGTCCACTTTAATATGTCCATCATATCTTTAGTATTATCTCCCAAATCTCCCCCTATTCCGTACCCTGGGAATCCCAAGCCATTTATGAAGTTCGCCGCTTCTTTGCGTAAGTCCTTGAATCTTGAACCCTGCACAATTCCAAAAAGTGCTTGCTTAGTTTTATGATTTTGATTGCAAATTTTTGCCCATCTATGCGTTCTCTCAAGTGACGCTTTTGCATATTCACGAGAGGCAACAGGTGGGGTGCATTCATCAAAAGCAAAGATGATATCTGCACCTAGTGACTCCTGAATTTTGATGGATTCTTTTGGGCCAATAAAAAGTTTTTTGCCATCTACCGGCGAAAAGAAATGTACACCTTCTTCAGTTATTTTTACTTTTTTGGGTTGGGTTCCCTTCTCTATGGATTGATTATCTGTAATTTTACCAGGAAAAAACTTTTTTATCTTACCTAAATCTAAATCACGACCAAACCCTAAGCTAAATACTTGAAATCCACCTGAATCTGTCATAACAGGTCCATTCCAATTCATAAACTTATGGATACCTCCTGCGCGTTTAACTATTGCTTCTCCTGGCTTTAAGTGAAGGTGAAAAGTATTAGATATTATAATTTGCGTTCCAATTTGGGTTAAATATTCCGATGGTAATGTCTTTATTGCCGCTTGCGTTGCAACCGGAACAAGAGATGGAGTTTCTACTTCGCCATGAGGCGTCTTTAATACGCCAAGTCGAGCCCAGCTTTTTTTTGATGTTTTTAAAATCTTAAATTCAATCATTGTTAAATGACTATTCTAAGTTTTCTTCTTTATTCTAATGTTCTCAAGAACTTGAGAACTAATAAACCCCTGTCAGTAAGTTTGTGACGAACCGAATGGAAATCATCCCTCTTTAAAACTAATCCAGTTATTGCAAGCCTTCTAATATGTTCTGATGCGGTTTTAAAATTTATACTTAACTTTTTAGCAATTTCTATGACTGATAATTCTGGATGTACAAGTAACAGTTCCATAATCTCAATTCTGCGATGATTTGAGAATCCTCGTACAACGCGTTCAAGATATTTTGTCCTTTTTGCTTTAATTTGCATATTCACACAATAATATATTGCGATTAACATTCTGTCAAATTAGTTCTAATGTTCTTGAGAACATTAGAACTAATTTATAAAAAACACAGCAAGGCAATAATTTAAGCGTAGCATTATTTGAATACTCCTTCGCTAAGAAATTTTTTGAGTTCCCGTAATGCTTGTCCGCGATGGCTTAAACTATTTTTCTTCTCGCCAGACATTTCTGCAAAAGTTTTCCTCGTTCCATTTGGCACAAATATTACGTCATATGGCAACTTGGCATTAAATTTTCCTTTTGGCTCTAGAGTTATTGTGCCATGCACTTTGCCAGTAAAAACCCAGTGCCTCTTGTCTGGCGCAACCAGGGCGCAAGCTGTTTCCATCCATGCACCACGATATTTTTTAGGAATATGTTTCATCACTTGAAGTGTATGCTTAACAATATTATTGCCACTGGCATGAGCTCCACCACTACCACGTTTTCTAGCCCACCGAGCACTATATATTCCTGGCGCACATCCCAACGCTTCAATACAGACACCAGAGTCATCAGCAAATGACCATACGTGTTTTTTATTGCTTATAAACCTTGCTTTAATTAGTGCATTTTCTTCAAAGGTTTGTCCATCTTCTTTAATTTCTTTTTTAATACCAACGTCGTCCGCGCTAAGAATTTTAATATCTAACCCAGCCATTATTTTTTTCATTTCAGAAATTTTGCCTTTATTGTGAGTTGCAAAAACTAGTTTCATGATATTTTGTTAATATAATTTATTAATATTTACTCGTCAGTTTAATTATACAACAAATTCTAGTATTCTTAACAATATGATAGAAGACTTTAAAGAACAATTAGACAGCGGGAAAGAGCGAGTAATTGCTCACAATCAATCTCCAGATGTGGGTATGATACAAAAACTTGTAAGATCGCGCCGAGAGTATGAAAAAGGAGAAATTAAGCTTGATTTTCAATTTCAGTTTGAAAATGGAGAAATATTGAAAGCTACAGAAAATGAAGATGGCATTGCAAGTATAGTTATTGAACAAAATGGAAATAATTTGATTGACATGAAGGACTATATCCCAAGTGATTTTAAAATGGTGACCCCAACATATCTGCGTGCTCATGGGTTAGAAAAATATATTAAAGTCGGATGGAGTGCGATATACTCAGCAAAAGAAAAAATCATTGTTATTGGTGATATGACGGAAGGACGTCATTTAACTTCTTTATTACACGAATTTGGTCACACTAAATTTGAGGGATGGGATAAGGAAGTTATGAAAGAACTCAAAGAACAAAAGGACGTCGGTATTCTTAAAAAAATTAGAGCTTTTCGTAACTTTATAAGAGCAAAATCTACCAACGAAAGAAGCGCCTGGGCAGAAGCTATAAAAATTGCTCGTAAAATACGTAAGCAGTATGGCGTTAACTTGCTTGAGCCAATTAAGGATTTAGAGAGCCTCAAGCAGATTATATACGCAGCGCTCACGACTCATAGAATTTTTCTTGAAAAGATAATCCTAGAAGAAGCTGACGAGGAAAGTGTTAATGCTGCTAAACTCGACGAGCAAAATAAAGAAGATGTTCTTGCTCTTTTGGATGATATAAAAATATTATTTGATAAAGAGAAATTAATTGACTAAAGTTTCCCAATTTATTTATTAATTAATTATATTTAAGCCACTTCAAAGTGGCTTTTTAATTAACCTACTGTGAATTACGAAACTCCACAAACTAACTTATACACACACGCACAAAATACACTCGCTTCTAGCGATATTTATATTTTTGATATTAATGAAGAATAAAGTTATCTAAATAATGAAACGCTTCTACCTAAGCGTATAAGCTAAAACAGAATAAATATAATTGGCCAAATAACCGT
>JAUXUB010000080.1 GCA_030680955.1 bacterium
TATCAGATAGTAAATTATACTCATTTTAATTATGAATGGTTTTCGAATTGAACAAAAAAAGAAATTATCAGATTTAAGCGACTTTACTAAAGAATTTCCTTTTACGGATAAAAATAAAAGCTTGGTAGAGAAAACTAAACTGGAAGTGGAAAGTATTCTCCGAGGCGAAGATGCGCGACTTTTGTTTATAATTGGTCCATGTTCTGCATGGCCGTTTGATGCAACTTTAGAATATGCCAAACGACTTAAAGAAGTTGAAGAAAAAGTTAAAGATGTTATGCGCATTGTTATGCGTGTATATATTCAAAAACCAAGAACAACAAAGGGTTGGACTGGCCCAGTAAATCAACCAGATCCATTTATGTCACCAGACATTGAGGAAGGAATTCGCTATTCTAGAAAATTAATGCTTCAAGTTCTTGATATTGGTCTTCCAATTGCAGATGAGGCACTTTTTACTCATAACGCGGAAGGGTTTATTGAACTTCTATCTTGGGTAGCAATTGGTGCAAGAAGCGCCGAAGATCAGGAGCATCGCGTGTTCGCTTCGGCAATTGATTGTCCTGTAGGAATGAAAAATCCAACAAGCGGTTCTATAGAGATAGGAGTAAATTCGGTCATAGCCGCTCAAAATAAACACACAGCAGTTTTTAATGGTTATCAGGTGGAAACTCTTGGGAATCCATACGCGCATCTAGTTCTCCGTGGTGGAAGCGCAAAACCAAATTATGATTTAGAATCTCTGCGTTTTGCAAGAGATATATTACTTTCACAAAAAGTTCAGAATCCTGCGATTATGATTGATGTAAGTCATGAAAATACGCGAGTTAATGGAAAGAAAGATCCTATGCGACAGGCACAGATTATTGAAGAAGTATTAAATATTTTAAGAGCAAATGATGATGTGCGCCCGCATGTTAAAGGTTTTATGGTTGAAAGTTTTTTAAAAAGTGGAAGTCAAAATTTGGATTTGTGCACGAAAGATACAATAGAGAGAGATGGACTTTCAATAACA
Source organism: bacterium (assembly GCA_030680955.1). Classification (GTDB taxonomy): domain Bacteria; phylum Patescibacteriota; class Minisyncoccia; order UBA6257; family JACOXY01; genus JAUXUB01. Next base: position 1,016 of record JAUXUB010000080.1, read on the forward strand.
GATCCATGTCTTGGTTGGGAGGAAAGTGAAAAGTTGCTTCTTCAAACTGCTGTGACTTTAAGAGAGATGAAAATCTTGTAAATTTAATTCATTTATTTATTAAGATTTAGTAGATATAAATTTAATAGTTAGGCATAGTCGCCCGTCTATTAAAATAGTAATTTTTTAAAATAAATTAGCCATAAATCATTTTGCAATACCATCCTCAATTATTCACTTCCTATAAGACTTTTGTCATTGCGAGGGCGAAGCCCGCGGCAATCCAGGAAATAACGGGATAAACATGGATTGCTTCGTCGTTCCTCCTCGCAAAGACGAGGTTAAAAGAGCAGTGGTTAATGGGGGATGGTATAAGACAAAATAATCGGGCTATATGCCAGTTGGGCACGCCCAAATAGGGCGATCAATTTGCATCGCAAATTGATTTAACCTGTACTTCCAATTCCTCCTCGATCTTCAGCGCTCATTTCGTCCACTTCGTTCCATGCACATTTTAGAACAGGAACAAATGTACCCTGAACTAATCTATCGCCTCGCTCCACAGTAACTGACTTATCGCTAAAGTTATAAAGCACAGCCTTATATTCATCACCATTTCCACAAAAATCCTGATCTCCTATAACCACGCCATTTGAAAGCATTAGCCCACGTTTATGGAGTGAACTTCGTGCGGCGATCATTAACATAAAGCCTTTAGGAGTGCCGATGCACACATTTAAAGGCACATAACCTATCGCGCCGGGTAAAATTGTGACGGCTACACGCGCCATCAAATCAAAAGCCACCGAACCAGCAGTTTGGTAAGCGGGGAGCGGTAAGGATTTATCAATTCTTTTTATTTTAATTTTCATCTTATTAGAGGTAATGATATCACAACAAATGCTTAAATTACCAATTATTATTTTGACAATTATCTTAGTTTATTGTTATGCTCAAAATAGTTTTTTTTGAAAAGGAGGTAGTCTATGGGATGGCCGCGACAGTTGATTTTTGTGCGTCATGCAGAATCAGTTGGAAATGCATTGCAAGTCTGTGGTAACTCGGGGCTTATAGAGCCCACACATGTTTATGGTTTAACTGAACTGGGAAGGGAACAGGCGAGATTAACCGGAAAATTTCTTTCAAGTCAATATCGTCCAACAATTTTCTATACTTCTTATTACGAGCGATCAAAGGAAACTATGCGCTTTATGTTTCGGGATGCTCTATCTATCGAAGATTCGCGCCTCGCAGAAGTGAGTAGGGGTATATATAATTATTTTAGTCTTAATCAAATTAAAGAGAAATATCCAGAAGAACTTAAACGAAAAGATTTTGAAGGACTTTATCATTACCGTCCACCAGGAGGAGAGAATTGGCCTGATATTGAATTACGCATACATAGTTTTATAGAAACGCTAAAAAATGAACACGAAGAAGAAAACGTAGTTATCTCGGGACATAATCTTTGGTTAGTACTCTTTCAGAAAATAATCCAACACTATTCAATAAGTGAAGCAATGGAAAGATTTAATAATAGCGGTTTCGAAAATGCCTCTATAACTTTGTACGAATCTCCAACTCACAAACGATTAGCACTGCGATATGAAAATCTTATACCTTATAGGGGCACACTTTTAGATGTGAAAGTATAACTGTAACTTTCGCTACGAAAAAAAATATGCAAAAGGTTTATTAAAAAAACTCAATCATTGATTGAGTCTTTTATTTTTATATATCTCATACCATCCTCAATTATTCACTTCCTATAAGACTTTTGTCATTGCGAGGGCGAAGCCCGCGGCAATCCAGGAAATAACGGGATAAACATGGATTGCTTCGTCGTTCCTCCTCGCAAAGACGAGGCTAAAAGAGTAGTGGTTAATTGGGGATGGCATCACTATTTTTTAAACAAAATCCCTTATTGATAAAAGATTATTTACATTAGACGGTGTTTTGCCACTAACTCTGGAAACAATTACAAATGCACCAGCTATTTTTAAATTGTACTGCGAAAGCGCATTCGTTATCTGATTAATACTTGATCCCGTAGAATAAACATCATCAATTATTGCTACAATATCATTAGAATTAGGAATGTATCCATCTATAGCGCTCATAGTCCCATGATCTCTTGCTGTTTGTCTCACTAAAATTAAAGGAATGCTTTTTATTATTGAGATTGCGGTTGCAAGTGGAATCCCACCGTGGCCCGTAGCGGCGACACAAGTTACCTTTTTTGGAATTTTAGAGGCAATCATTTTGGCCATAAGGGACAAAACTTTCGGGTCGCTATATGCTTTCTTTATGTCTAAATAATAATCCGAGACTTTACCAGAGTGAAGCACAAATGTACCTTTTGTTAGGACTTCCAGTTTCTTTAATTTTTTAATAAGCGTAAGTTTATTTTTTTCCATTCATATAGTATAATTCACTCGCGTAAAAAAACAAAATATATAAGATTTAGCTTTATATTTTGTTAAAGATATAGCAAAAGTTAAGTTTAATGCGCGCAATTTCAAACAAGGTTTGAAATTTACATTAAAAAATTAATCAAAATTGTTAGAGCTCTGTAGTAGGTGATAGCGATTTATCACATCTCCTAAATGGAGTAGAAGCTCTTTTTTAACTGAGGAAAACCATCGATTTCTCGGTGGTTTTTTGACGATTTCAGTTTTTTGGCCCTACATTCAAGTTTGAACTGCACCAGGTACCATAGTAATTCTTTCCGTCATTGCGAGCGAAGCGAAGCAA
>JAUXUB010000014.1 GCA_030680955.1 bacterium
CAAGTACTTTCCATTTTTTATTTATGTCAGAATAAATCTTCTTCAGAATTGGGCGGATGGGTAATTTTTCGCCATCATACTCGAGATGGATTGAGGTTGAAATATCTTTTAGTGTTTTTATATTGTGTTTAAAAAAGATCTGATCTGGTCTGTGAATAATTTGCAAATGATATATTGTATTCCAAATCACTTTTTTGCTTATAGGCAGTGTTACATTCCTGTCGCGCCTATAAAGATGTGTATCAATTCCAAGTGTTAAAAATAACATTTGAACCTCTTTAAGCAGAAATTTGCTCGAAGAAAAAATTCTTATGCCACCTTTGCCATTATTGCCTTCTGCGTCATATAGCCCTGCTATAAATTCTTTTAATTCTTCTTTACTGGCCTTGAATATAAGCGGGGGGACTCTTTTTTGATTCTTGATAGTTGTAAAACCAATTCCTATAAGAAAATCTACAAATTCATTTGAATAAAAATTAAGAATAAAGCTGTTCGAATTTCTTCCTTTTACAATTTTTGCATCATAATTAAATTCTTGTTTTAAAATCTTTTGATAAAACTTAAGATTTTCAATATTTTTATCAACCACAAAAACTCCGCGACGCCTTTTGCTTACCGTTCCATCTCCTATTACATAACCAAGAAAGCGCCATATATTTTTATTTAGTTTTCTAAATTTATGACGCTCTAGTTTCGTATGTCCATCAACTCGAATCTTTTTAATCCCAGCAATAAAATCACCAACCTTTAAATCTCTAGCAAAAATCTCATTTATGCCTGTTTCAGTTAGAGTAAAAAGGCGGTGATTTGGTGTACATGAAATCTCGTAACCATCAGCCCAAATAGACAACAAATTATCTGTCACATGCATTTCCTTTCCTACCATCTTATTATTTAATAATTTTAGTGTGCTGAAATTAAAAGACATTATCTGCGAACTAGTCTTATATAAATTTTCTGCACTTATTATTCGGTGAGGGAGAAAAATAAGTGTCTCTGGATGAAGACAATGGCGCAGCATATGAGGAGTAACATGATCTTGTATCCCAGCTTTTCTGGCATAATGATCTACCATTCTCTGCACTGTTCGTGGATTAATACGCCCAGTAACTTTTTCATTAAGTTTTCTGAGACTTGCTCCGTTGTCGCCACGCGACTTTACAGGACTTGTCCCGTGATCACGAAGTGATTTTACGGGATTCCCAGCTGCAAAACTAATAAATAATGCTTCATCTGCATCAGTGCGCTTAGCTAAATAATTTTTTATCGCTGTTAAGGCGCTCGGAGCAAAAAAGACTACACGAATTTTCTCTCCCTTTCCCCGCACACTAATTTCGCCTCTCTCCAAATTTATATACCTACTCATTGCGCAAAGTTCTGAAATACGGAGTCCGGTAGAAAAAAATGTTTCAAGTATTGCCTTGTCCCGAAGACCGCGAAGTGTTTTTGTGTCCGGCGCGTTCAATAATCTTTCAATATCAGCACTCTCTGGAATTTCTATTTGTCGCGATGGCGTCCTTGGAAGTTCTATTTTATCAGGGGAGAGAACTTTGAGGTCACGCTTTGCGAGAAACTTCAAAAAATTCCGTATCGCTATTATGTAATAGCTTTGTGTGTTTTTTTTGAGCCCATTAGAAGCGTCGCCTTTGGCGTCTACGGTCGTTTTGGACGCCCTACTTCTAACGGGACGTCGTGCCAAAAATAATCTAAAATTTCGAACTGATTCTTCGGTAATGTCGTAAACTTTATTAATTTTTTCTTCATCAAAAAAAACTTTTAAATAACGCTCATAATTCTCCCGCGTCTTAATAGAGCGGTTTTTTTCAATCTCTAAGTAATTTAGGTATTCTGTTAGATATTTCTGCGCTTCAGTCATAACCATATTATATATCTGTTAGAAATATTTTGCGACAGTTAAAAATAGACAATAAACACAATCTTATGTTATTGTTCCAATAATGAAGCAAAGGGGATTCATATTCATTTCGATTATAGCGAACATCATCCTAACATTTACACTTGTTAGTCCATTTAGTTTAGTCTCAAACCTCGGTGGCTACCTACTTGGAACCGGATCGAATCTGCTCTCAACTCCGCTCATACTCCTCATGTATATTGGTGAAGTCGCGCTCATCACTATTTTCGTATATGTTTACTTGCGATGGCACGACCCAGCAAACGCCATCATGCGCATTAGAAACTTTGTTATTATATTTGTAGTCATTGGTTTCTTTCTTGTAATTCCCATCTTTCTTTTCTCTATGTTTATTCCGATATGGCCATCTTCATAGTTTTAATATCGGAACGCTCAAAAATTATAAAACTTGCAAAAACCTAAATTACGTGATAGGATACTAAAATCAATTTGTAATTTGTATATTTGTATTAAATTCGCTTGCCTCGCCGAAACTTCAGTGAAGGTAGGTAATTCGTAGAGAAATCCATGTTAACTCCTCGTAAAAAGCTAAATATTATAAAGGAAATTCAGGTGCATGATACCGACACTGGTTCTGCCCCTGTCCAAATTGGCATTTTATCTCGTCAAATAGATGAACTTGCAACGCATTTGAAGAAGCATGCCAAAGATAACCACTCTCGTCGTGGGTTATTAAAGATGGTAAATAAGCGCAGAAAACTATTGCTTTACCTTTCAAAAAATGATGAAAAGTCGTATTCACAAACAATTAAAAAATTAGGATTAAAGAAATAGCTACAAATTACGAAAAATAATACCAGAAGAGTATTTTGAATTTGGAAGTCCAATGTTTAAGTGCTAAATTAAGCATTTCATCATTGGACTTTCAAAATCTCTCTTTCGTATTTATAAATTCGTATTAATACCATCCCCAATTAACCATTACTCTTTTAATCTCGTCTTTGCGAGGAGGAACGACGAAGCAATCCAGATTTATCCCTTTATTTCCTGGATTGCCGCGGGCTTCGCCCTCGCAATGACAAGAGTCTTATAGGAAGAGGTTAATTGGGGATGGTATAAATTTGTAATTCGTAGCGAATATCATAATGTCAACTTCACAATACAAGGACCAGAGAGTCGGTATTTTCATAGATATCCAAAATCTTTATCACTCTGCTAAACATCTTTATGGCGGCAGGGTAAATTATAAAGAACTTATTAAAAATCTCGTCTTTGGAAGGCGGCTTGTTCGCGCTATCGCGTACGTTGTAAAAAGCGAGGGTATAGAAAATATAATGGCCCCTCCTGAACGAACTTCTCCTCACGAAGAAACTGGTGCTAATTCAGGGCGGGAAGCGACGTTTTTTGAGGCCTTGGAAAATGCTGGCATAGATTTACGCATCAAAGACATTCAAATATTTCCGGGTGGCACCAAAAAAGCAGATTGGGATGTTGGTATGGCGGTAGATGCTATTAGAATCGCTCCTATGTTAGATGTTGTTATTCTTGTAACTGGCGATGGGGATTTTGTTCCGCTTGTAGAATATCTTAAATGGGGTCTTGGCAAACAAGTTGAAGTGGCGGCCTTTGGTAAAAGCTCATCTGCGAAACTAAAGGAAGTGGCCGATCAATTTATTACCATAGAAAAAATTCCAAAAAGCATTATCAAGAAATAATATTTTAAAATTTCTAATTACTAATTTTTAATTGATCTAATTAATTCCCAATTACCCATGGAAAAATCACAGATTGTAAAAGATCAATAAAAATAATTGAAATATTATGTCTTTTGGGATTTGATTAGAAATTAGGTTAATTAGAAATTATTAATTTATATAACAAAAAATATATTTATGAATAAAAAAAACACTGCATATACTATTAATCTCGGCGGCAGGGAATTAAAGTTGGATTTTCCAGGTTTTGCCGAACAGGCAAATGGTTCCGTCATTGGAACTTACGGAGAAACAGTAGTGCATGCCGCAGTAGTTATGTCTAAGCATGAACGAACTGGGCTTGATTACTTTCCTCTTACCATAGACTACGAAGAAAAGTTTTATGCGGCTGGCAAGATACTTGGCAGTCGTTTTGTCCGCCGCGAAGGCAGACCATCGGACGAAGCAATATTATCCGGTCGTCTTATAGATCGCACTTTACGCCCACTTTTTAACGGCAAAATGCGTCGAGATATTCAAGTAACGCTTACTGTGCTTGCCTTTGACGAAGAAAATGACCCAGATGCGATCGGTCTTATTGTTGCTTCAGCCGCGCTTCACGCATCCGATATTCCTTTTAATGGCCCAGCTGCGGGATTGCGCATTGCCAAAGTAGGAGATGAACTTGTAGTTAATCCCAAAATGTCCTTAATAAAAGATGGTACGCATTCAATCGAAATTTTTGTGGCAGGCACAAACGAACATATTAATATGATTGAGATGGAAGGATTGGATGCAAACGAAGATGAATTGCTCAAAGCTTTTGAACTCGGCCAAAAAGAAATTACAAAAATTACAGAACTCCAAGAAAAAATTAGAACTGAAATCGGAAAAGAGAAGACAGAAGTCTATCTTGCAGAAACCAATGCTAAATTACACGAAGAAATCAAAACTTTCTTAAAAGATAAACTTGAAGGAGCAGTTTACACAACAGAAAAGATCAAAAGACAGAGCGCAATGAATGTATTAAAGGAAGAGATGAGAGTGCATCTCCGCGCCAAAGAATATGACGAAGCGGCAATTAATGCATCCGAAGAGTTATTTGAAGACGAAATTAATGATCTAATGCATGAGAAAGTATTAGTTGAAGAAAAGAGGCCCGATGGAAGAAAGCTAGACGAAGTCCGTTCACTATCTTCGCAGGTAGGACTCTTTGCTCGTACACATGGCTCTGCGGTTTTTACACGTGGCAATACTCGCTCGCTTGCAATAGTTACACTTGGTCCTCCTGGAGCTTATAAGATAGTAGAGACAATGGAGTCCACCGAAAAAAAGCGATTTATGCTTCACTACAACTTCCCTAAATACTCCACAGGAGAAACAGGGATGTCGCGTGGCCCAGGACGCAGAGAAATTGGTCATGGTGCACTTGCAGAGAAAGCAATTCGCAGAACGTTACCAAAATCAGAGGATTTTCCTTACACCATTCGAGTAGTTTCAGAAATTATGTCTTCAAATGGATCCTCATCTATGGCTTCAACATGCGGCGCAAGTCTAGCCTTAATGGATGCCGGAGTCCCAATTTTAAAACCAGTCGCTGGAATAGCGATGGGTTTAATTGTTGATCAAAACGATAAAATAGAATGGTCAAAAAGAAATTTTAAAGTTTTAACCGATATCCAAGGACCAGAAGATCATCACGGTGATATGGATTTTAAAGTTGCCGGAACAAAAGATGGCGTAAACGCCGTTCAATTGGATGTAAAAATAAAAGGATTAACACTAGAGATGATTAAGGCAACCTTAGTAGACGCAAAAAAAGCACGACTTCATATTTTAGAATCTATGAATAGTACACTAAACGCACCTCGTGCGACACTATCTAAATACGCGCCTCTTATATTCACGCTTAAAATAAAACCAGACCAAATAGGAGCCATTATTGGTGCTGGTGGCAAAGTAATAAATAAACTAATCGAAGTAACTGGTGTTGTATCTATTGATATAGAGGAAGATGGAACTGTATTTGTGACTGCTCCATCACAGAGCACTGGAGAGAGCGCCCGCAAAGCAATAGAACTTATACTTCGCGAATTCGTTGTTGGAGATATTATAGAAGGTCCAGTAATAAAAATTCTAGATTTCGGCGCTATTGTAGACTTGGGTGGAGGAAAAGATGGAATGATTCACGTTTCAGAACTTAAAGAAGGTTTTGTAAAAAGCGTAACGGATGTACTAAAGCTGGGAGACATTGTTCGCGCCAAGGTTGTGCGCTCCGAAGACGGAAAGATTGGGCTTTCAATCAAACAATTAAAATAATTTCTAATAACTAATTTCTAATTGCTCTAATAAAAGGTATTAACCCCCAGAGCAAGCTCTGGACTCGGGGAATCTATATGGTAACCTCGTAGCAAGCTGACGAGGTATTAAGAAGAATCAATTCCTAATGTCAAATTAGGGAACGCGAATTCAAATTTTTCTATTTTGCACCTTTTCTCTTCTGTCTTTGCGAGGGTCATCCCGAAGCAATCTATTCAAATTGGATTGCTTCGCTTCGCTCGCAATGACGGGAAGGATTACTATAGTGCATGGTGTAGTTCAGACTTGAATGTAGGGAATCAACAAACTAAAAAATAATTTTGGGTATTTTTTCTTTGGCATTTGATTAGAAATTAGATTAATTAAGGATTAGAGATTTGCATAATTCCCAATATGTTATACTAATATTGTCGCTTCTAGACAATATATAATTAACAAAATAGCACGCACAGCACCTTCGGTGCCAGCGTTCTATTTATAACGGGATGATCATATATCCAGATCCGTCTGGTGGAGAGAAGGGCGATGGCGTACGTCCGCCACCTCAACCTCCAGTAACGGTTCGCACAATGGACTCGGACATAACCTCAATGCAGAATAGTGGTGGTGGAGCTCCGGAAGAAGTTATATTAAATGCACCACGTCCTCCTATTAGACAAGAACCACCAAAATTTCCAAACAATGATGTAACAGTAAAAATCCCAGGATACACTGGGCCAGAAAAAAGCGTATTTCCTACTGGATCCTTTCTTTCAGAAGAAACACCTGAACCTCCTGCAATGATTTTATCTCAAAACAAAGAACAGAGCTTCGGTGGAGGTTCTGTAAAAAAAATTATAGCTCTTATAGTAGTTATAATTGCCGCTGTCGGCGTAGGTGCTGGTTTTTATTTTGTTGTATTCCCAAAACTCCTAGGACCCATATCAACGCCAACGCCCACTGGCGAACCAACACCTGCGCCAACAGTGTCGCCCACACCAATAACATCATCGCCTGGAGCTTCTAGTCATGTAAGTTTTATTAAAGCCGCACAAGTAGATGCTAGTGCGCTAACTGAAGTGCCAATAGAAACAGTTACAACTGGACAAACATTAACAAAAGAAATTTTATTAAAGAAAAATGGAGTCTCCGTTAAATTGTCAGAATATTTTCCTACACTCATACCAGAATTCAGTGCTAGGGATCTACAAAATTTTTTTGATGAGGATTTTACAACATTTATTTATTATAATGCAAGCGGTTCGTGGCCAGGATATATATTTAAACTTAAAACTGGCGCGGCTTCGGTTGTAGCTCAAAACTCATTTAGAAAAATAGAATCTTCAAAGTCTATAAAAAATCTTTTCCTAAATGGCGCTGGTGACCAACAAGAACAATTTAAAAACGGCGGATATAAAGACGTAAATACTCATTATTTACTTTTTGGAAACAACACAGCAATTAACTATGGCTGGGTGGGCAACTATTTACTGATCACAACAAATTTCCAGTCTCTTAAAGATTTAATAGATGGCGGACTCATAAAAACTGATGCCAATAACAATATTGTTTCGTCGCCATTGCCTTCGCCAAAGACTAGCACCTCTACCTCCGCAAATTAAGTCCATTTCGCTTAATTATAAAATTACACTTTTTTTAAACTTAATAATACTTCATGGCAAACCAACAGCTCCTTGATTTTATAAAAACACAATCAAATGCTGGTATTTCTGCTGAAAATATAAAGATATCTCTGTTAACTATGGGATGGCCAGAAAAATATATTAATGAAGGTTTCACAGAATTAATGGGCACTATAAAATCTCTACCTCCGACACCTCCAATTACTACTTTAACAGCCAATTATTCAAATTTTTCGCCAAAACCCATTTTAGCATCAACACAAAATTCAGCTTTTTATAATCCAGAATTATCAACTACCCCAATAGAACATCACAGACCTAAATCTATGTTAAGATTTAGTGTAATAATTTTTGGACTTATTATTATTTGGGGCTGTATAATAATTTACATAAATTTCGTAATTTAATAGGACACACAAATTAGCAAGAATATTATTAACTGATTATTTATTATGAATAAAAATATTATTATTGGTATCGTAATAGTAGTCGTTTTATTTTTTGGTTATGCGCTGGTTACATACAATAGTTTAGTAAGCTCTAGAGAAATGATTAATAACCAATGGGCGCAAGTGGAAACTCAATATCAACGTCGAGTAGACTTAATTCCTAATCTTGTAGAATCTGTAAAAGGAGTTATGAAACAAGAGCAGACAATATTTCTAGCGCTAGCAGAAGCACGGACGCGTTATTCTGGAGCAAAGAGTGTAGATGAAAAGACGGTAGCCGCCACCCAATTAGATAGAACAATTGGACAATTCCTTGTTATTGTAGAAAATTATCCTCAACTTAAATCATCAGAAAATGTAACAACATTAATGGTGCAACTTGAAGGTACAGAAAATAGAATTAGCGTTGAAAGAATGCGCTTTAACAGCGCGATAAAAGACTTTAATCTAACAATCAAAAGATTCCCTAGTAGCATGATTGCAAGTATGTTTAGCTTTGCAGAACGTCCATATTTTGAAGCCGTGCCGGGTTCTGAAGTTGCTCCAAAGGTAGAATTATAATTTCGTAAAATGAAAAAACTCCAATTTATATTTATAGGAGCTCTTCTCTTGCTCCCTTTGCATATCTACGCCTATAAAAACCCAGGGGGCGCCTCCGGATTTGTTAATGATTTTGCGCAAGTTTTGACAGTTGATAATCACAGTGCGCTGGAGACAAAAATTAAATCATTCGAAGAGATTTCTAAAAATGAAATTGCAGTAGTAACTATAAAAAGTCTAGATGGCGACACTATAGAAAATTTTGCTTCCGAACTTTTTAAAGATTGGGGTATTGGCAAAAAAAATTCTGATAACGGTGTACTTATACTAATCGCTACAGAAGATCGCCAAATGCGAATCGAAGTTGGTTATGGATTAGAAGGTGCACTTACTGATGCGCAAAGCAATTGGATTATAAATAATGTTATGAAGCCAGCTTTCAAACAAAATAATTTTTATTCTGGAATAGATGGCGCGGTAGATAAAATCATTGCCGCAACAAATGGAGAAATAATTCCATCTGACGCGCCTAAGAAAAAAATAAGTTCAAACTTAATAGAATTCATAATGATATCTTTTTTTATTGGACTTTCTTGGCTCGCAAGCATTCTTGGCCGCTCGAAATCTTGGTGGGCTGGCGGCGTCGTAGGTGCAGGAATAGGATTAGTTCTTGGATTATTTTTTGGTTTTCTTTATATTGGAATATTTTCAATTTTTATATTAACCATTTTTGGTCTTCTCTTTGACTCCACAGTTTCAAAAAACTACTCCAAAAGTAGAGCCCTTGGTCGTAACCCATCATGGTGGGCTGGTGGAAGAGGCTTTGGTGGTGGAGGGAGCGGTGGTGGATTCGGAGGTTTTGGCGGAGGAAGCTCTGGAGGTGGTGGCTCTAGCGGCAGCTGGTAAATATTAGGGCTTGCGAAGCCCGAATATTAAAAGTGTCGAAAAACTGTATTTCTACTACAGTTGACATTTATTTTAACTCCTGTTATTTTACAAATATGATTTCAAAAGAAGCCCTTACAAACTATAAAAGCATATTGGAAGATGAGAAGACTATTTTAGAGCAAGAAATTAAAGATCTAGAAATAGCTCCTGATTTTGGCGGTAATTCAACCGATATTGACACAGAAGAGTCTGATGAATCCGAAGCAATGGGCACAAATATTGCGCTAATGCAACCTTTAAAAGTACGTTTACAAGAAGTAAACGATGCGCTTTCAAAAATTGTAAACGGTGGCTATGGTGTTTGCGAAGCTTGTAAAAAAGAAATTGACGCGGAATTGCTTGGAGTGAATCCGGAATCGCGACTTTGCAGAGAATGTAAGTTACGCTTACAATAATAGATGCCAATATACTAATGAGCACGAATTATACAAATGGATGCGAATAATGCGAATAAAAAAATGATTTGTTTCTAATTGGTATCATTCGTAAAATTTGTATCTGTTATAAATTTCATGAGTAATTTTTCCAAAGTCTTCTCTGCTGAATTAGAGGGAATAAACGCAAGATTAATAGATGTGGAGGTCGACACCCTAGTCGGCCTCCACTCTTTTAACATTGTTGGCTTGGCCGACAAAGCACTCTCCGAAGCTAAAGAGCGAGTTAATTCTGCGCTTAAAAATTCTGATATTAAGCCACCAAATAAAGAAAACCGTAAAATCACGGTTAATCTTGCTCCGGCTGACGTTAAAAAAACTGGCTCACAATATGACCTTGCAATTGCAATCGGCTACGCACTTACAACAGAACAAATAAGACCTTTCGAAACTAAGGATAAAGTCTTTGTGGGTGAGTTAGCGCTAAATGGTGAGCTTCGTTCAGTTAATGGCGCGCTTAGCATTGCCGAAATGGCAGTAGAGGCCGGATATAAATATTTATTTCTTCCAAAAGCAAACGCACAAGAGGCGAATATAATAAAAGGATTGCATGTTGTACCTATAGAAAACTTAAAAGAGTTAATAAATTTTCTGGAGAATCCAGAAAAAATGGAGGTTTTATCTAAGTCTATTGCAAAGCGAGACGAGAAAGAAAAGGATTTCAAAATTACGCTAGACGATATTCGCGGCCAAGAAAATGCCAAACGTGCCCTTATTATTGCAGCCGCTGGCGGTCATAATTTACTTATGACAGGAACACCTGGCGCGGGTAAAAGCATATTAGCCGAAAGTATAATTTCAATTTTGCCAGATGCCACTCCAGAAGAATCAATTGAAATAACAAAAGTGTGGAGTGCAGCGGGGCTTGCGAAGAACGGGCTAATTTACACTAGGCCTTTTAGAGCGCCGCACCACAGCGCTTCAATTGTTTCTATTGTTGGTGGAGGAACAAATCCGCATCCCGGAGAAATTAGTCTAGCGCATCGTGGAGTGCTATTCTTGGATGAATTTCCAGAATTCCCAAGGAGCGTTCTTGAGTCACTGCGACAACCACTCGAAACTGGTGAGGTGCGAGTCGCCAGAGCCAAAGCCACATTAACTTTTCCAGCGCGCTTCACGCTGGTCGCCGCCATGAATCCTTGTCCTTGCGGTTATTTTGGAGATAAGGAACATGAGTGTCGTTGCACTGCTAACGAAGTATTCAAATATGAGAAAAGAATTTCTGGGCCGTTACTTGATAGAATAGACTTACAAATAGTTGTACCAAGAGTGAGTGTTGGCGAGCTTATGGAGAAAAAGATTAATGGCGGCACGGAAGTAACATCGCGCGCTCGAGCTCAAGTTCAAAAAGCACGAGATATTCAATTTAAAAGATTTTCTAATAAATCTTCATCACGTCTTATTTTTACTAATGCCGAAATGTCATCAAAAGAATGCGAGGAATTAATTACACTTTCATCCGATTCCGAAATATTTTTAAAAAAGATTTTAGAAGATAATCTGGTTTCTGCCCGTGGTTATTACCGTATATTAAAAACAGCCAGGACCATTGCAGACCTAGAAGAATCAGTTGACGTAAAAAAAGAACACCTCTCGGAGGCGTTCTCATATAGGATAAGGAACAGGGAATAATTTTTTAAAATATAGCAATGGAAATTGCCATTACTAGGTAACTTAATAAACTTTAAAATCTATTCTCTATACTCAACTACGATACGTCTTGCCCATTCATTTTTAGATTCCTCTACAGCTCCCGGAACGCCAAGCTTCCAAAGCGCATTATCATAGTGGCAGTTTAGACATTTTACATAAAGCCACTGCCGAACATTAAAGTTTTCTACGAGCCAACCACCTTCATGGTTGTAATACTCGATTTTTGAGTTAAAAGACGTTTTATGCCCACAACCGACACATTTCTTTCTTGCGGCCGCACTCGAATAATCTTTAAGCGTCATTTCGCCATCCTCCGTTTTATCCGTTACCACTTAACCCTACTTCTCTGATTCTTTCTTTTGCTCCTAAGCAACCGAACGTGAACTCTGTTTTTAAATCTACGTTTTGCGCGATTGCACGCTACACAAATTCCATTTCTTTCGCAGTCTCTATTGTAACCACACTCGAAACACAGTTGCTTCATAGATTACCTCCTGCGATTTTGCTAAAGTATATTGTATCTTATAACATAATATTAGTCAATTTTTCACCTCTCATTTTTCACCTCTCATAAACATTGGGATGCCGATTCGTTTGCGCGTGGCTTCGCATAAAAATAAAAAACCCTTCAAATCGTGACCTTCATGAAGGATTTTTTGAATTTAATTTCAATTAATGATGACGCCCATGATCAATCGCTCTCGGTTGCTCATTTCTATGCGGTCTTTGGATTTGACGACCGTTATTGTTTTGTCCTCGTTGAGGTTCGTGCGCCGGCGTAGGTGGCCTCATGTGACCACTATTATTGTTCTGATCTCGCTGAGGTTCGTGCATTGACGCAGGTGGCCGGTCTTGTCTTTCGTTTCTTGGATGCCCCTGATGTTTAAAGTGCTCATTTCTCGGTGACCGATCACCACGCCAATCGCCACGATGATCTCTGCCACGATAGCGATCCCTATCGCGAATATATTGATGGTGACGATAACCACCGTGTGTAAACCCTCCGTAACGACCAAAATGCCGATGTAGATCAGAATAGTGGCGACCTCTGTAATGGCCCCAGTGATTATAAATCACTACGGTGTCCGTAGTCCAAAATGGAGACACCCAAATACCGCAACCCAAACAGCCGCCAGTCCAGTAGCCTTCTACGTACCAGCCACGAACCGGATCATCATAGTAAGTATAGACGTCTTCCGCGTCCACCGCATTCATACCTACCGGTATACGCACCAAACAAGCGGATACGCTCACGCAGAGTACAACCAACATCACCATCAAAACACCCTTCAAAGCTTTGCTTGTCATCTGATTTATCCTTCCTTTCTGCTTTCTTTTTGATTTTGGTGTAAATCATTTTACACCATTAAATATCTGAAGCTATGTTACTTTATTTATTCTATTTTGACAAACAAACCCTACCCCCACCTCTCCCATAAACATTGGGATGCCGATGCGTTTTCTTTGCTCTATGATGCATAAAAAACAATAGATCAAAGTAACTCACTCTGCCTCAAGTATTTTCCAACCATCTCATCCAACCATCTCATTAGTATTTTACGTATCATTATGATACGATAATATAGTTTAAATGATACGAACAATGAAATACAAATATCAAAGAATCATCGACATTTTTCTGAAAAAAGAAGGCAATATGTCATCATCAGCCGTGCATGCTGAAGTATTAAAAAAAGGAGAAAACATTTCACTTGTGACGGTTAAAAGAACTTTGTCTGAAATGGCGGCGCAAGACCTACTTGTAATTTCCGGGTTGGGGCGAACAACTAGCTATAATCTTACAACACGAGGAAAAATATTTGCGGATATCGATGCTAAAGCGTATTGCGCCGTTGAACCAGATAAACGATATGGCATGAATAGCTTTGCTTCTAATTTTCTTGCAGAATTACCAGAAGACTTATTTACCAATGAAGAACTAATAAAATTAAATAGCGCTACACTTGAATACGAGCGAAGAATTACGGATTTGCCAAGCACTATTCAAAAAAAAGAATTAGAGCGATTAATTATTGAGCTTTCCTGGAAATCATCAAAAATAGAGGGTAATACTTACACGCTTTTAGATACAGAGAAATTGATTTTGGAACACAAAGTGGCTCCAGGTCACGACAAAAAAGAAGCGGCAATGATATTAAATCACAAAGATGCGTTTACTTTTATCCATAATAATAAAGCTGTATTTAAAACTTTAAGCCTTGCAAATTTGGAAAAATTGCACGCAATTTTGACTAAGGATCTAAATATAGGTTTGGGGTTGCGCAAAAAACCAGTTGGCGTTATTGGATCAAAATACCGACCGCTTGACAACATTTATCAAATCAATGAGGCGATAGTAGCACTTGTTCGCGCTGTCTCAAGAATGAAAACGCCTTATGCAAAAGCTCTAATTGCTCTTTTAGGCATTAGTTATATTCAGCCATTTGAAGATGGGAACAAACGCACATCTCGACTTATGACAAATGCTCTACTTTTAGCACATGGTTGTGCACCACTTTCATATCGCAGTGTTGATGAAAACGAATATCGTGAAGCAATGCTGGTTTTCTATGAATTAAACTCAATCGTCCCTATGAAAAAGATATTTATCGATCAATATGACTTTGCAGTGAAAAATTATGCGGTAAAATAATCATAATGCTATAATAAAAGCACTTGTCCCGTTAGAGGCCGCGATCGCTTATGTGGTCAAGCGGGATTAACTAAATTTCAAATTACTAATTATTATTAACAAGGTAGAATCGCAATTTCATAATCACGCTCTGCCTCTAATAGGATGAATAAAAAGTTAATATTAGTTTGTTTTACAATATTAATTATCATAATTGGTGTTGTGCTTTTCTTTTCTAGAATTTACGTTTTCAATAATTTCATGAAATGGAGTAGCAGCATAATTAATGGCGATGATATGTCTGAGGAAGTGAAGCAAGGTTTTTTTATGAGAATACAAAATGTCTCGCTGATGGTAAAATAAAATTTGAAAACGATAAAAAAGAAAATCCAGAAAAGCAAATTACTACACGAGAGAGTAGGTATAATAAAGAATTAGGTATTTGCCTTTATAGAAGTAATTACTATGATTTAAACGGAGCGTGGAATGAGTATATATTAGACCTGTATTTAAATAAAGTTATCGCATCTTATGTAGAGAATGCGTCTGGTGAAGTAACTGCGGGCAACAAGAAAGAGTTTGAAAATAAAAAGAAAGAACTTTTTATTTATGAATTTTAAGTTCAAAGTGGCACTTCAAACCCATTTACCCTACCACACCTCTCCCATAAACATAGGGATGCCAATTCGTTTTTTGTTATAATATAAGTCTATCCATGTTAACCATTGACACTTTGGTTAGCATAGATTATGCTTGGTTTATATGACAAAAGAGTTCTTCTCAACAATAGAGGTTGCAAAAATACTGGGAGTGAGCCGAGTGGCAGTATTTAAAAAAATAAAGACTGGAAAGATAAAAGCAGAAAAAATTGGCCGTAATTTTGTGATACGCAAAGAAAATTTACCAAATGTATTAAATCAATTTCTAAGCAACGAAAAGAAAAGGGAAATAGAAATTTCTGTTAAAAAAACACTCAAAGAATACGGGCAAACTATAAAACTACTTGGAAAAGAATGAGGCTAATAAACATCGCGGAAGTTGAATATGTTGCTCGTCGTCTCGCGCAGGAATTAATGGATTGGAATGAGCCTATTCCAGATTTTGATACTAGATTTCCCGGAAGACTAGAGGGGTGCCTTGTGGCACCATTTCAATCGTTTAATAAAAAATTTCTTTACTCAGGCTTTATTTTAAAAGCCTCTGTACTGTTCTATCTTTTAATAAAAAATCATCCATTCCAAAATGGAAACAAAAGAATTGCGGTAGCGACATTACTCTATTTTTTACACAAAAACGATAAATGGCTTAAGGTAGACGAGGTTGAGTTATATAACTTTGCTCGCTGGGTAGCAGAGAGTAATCCAAAACTTAAAAACGAAACTATTCAAGCAACACATAAATTTATAAGTACTTATGTAATTAACATAAAGTAAAATTCGAAGTACTTTAGGCGTTATTTATGGTATAATAGAAAAATGATTCCTTCATATGTTCGCCCATTTTTATGGTCTTATGATATAAGTCAGTTAGATTTATCGCGAGATAAAAAAAGAATTATTACAAATGTTCTCAATTTAGGATCTTCCGAGGCTACTAAGTGGTTATTTGGAACTTATACTCATAATGATATAAAAAATGCAGTGATAGATCCCTCGCCTGGTGAGTGGAGCAAAAAATCTCTAAATTTTTGGGGTATTGTTTTGGGTGTTAAACCTGGATTAATTAACAAACGAACGCTAAAATAAATGTTTTATAATATTTTAGATAAAAAAAGGATTGATTTACTACCTCTTTTTATAAATTTAAAAAAGGATTTTTATCTTGCCGGTGGAACAGCTTTAGCTTTACAAATTGGACACCGGGATAGTGTAGATTTTGATTTTTTCAAAGAAGGCGATATTGATACCAAAAAATTGTTTGATGACCTAAAAGAGATTGTTAAAGATCACAAGATTTTAAAAATTCAAGAAGAATATAATACTTTAAGCATAATAATTGACGATAATATAAAACTATCTTTTTTTGGATATAAATATGGGCTCATAGATGATATTGTTAACGAAGAAAATTTGAAATTAGCTTCGATTAAGGATATTGGTTGTATGAAACTGTCAGCTATTACGGGAAGAGCGAGTAACAAAGACTATATCGATATTTATTACATCTTACAGAAAATTAAGCTAATAGATTTATTAGAAAAAACTTCAGAAAAATTTTCAGATTTAGATAGAAATTTAATTTTAAAAAGCCTTGTGTATTTTGATGATATTAAAGTTGAACCTATTATGTTTAAAAATAACAACTTTGTTGACTTAAAAGACATAAAAGAATTTTTTGAGGAGGAAGTAAAAAAGATAAAATTAAATTAATAACCACCGAAATTTATACGCTAACACCCATTAATTTTTTGTTTACCGATAAACAAATTCGATATTTGGGTTTTGTTTATCATGTGTTTGCCAAATCACTTTGTATTAATAAAGCTGTAATAAAAATGAGACGTAATAAATAATTATTAGTTATTACATAAACATGAAACATCTCTTAATCAAATTGGATAAAAATAAATTTAAAATACTTGGGACATTGCTCGCTCTTACAGGAATTTCGGCGCTCGTTTATTTGGCGTATCAAATAAATCTAATTCAAGACAGAAATATTTTATTTAGTTTAGAATTACAAAATCTTAACACCAAACAATTAGCTACAGAAAAAAGACTAAGTGATACTGTTGCGGTGCTTGAAGAAAATCTGTCGCTTACAAAAACAGAGCAAAATAAATTAAAGAATGCATTAGACACAGAACAAGCGAAGGTGAAAGATCAAGCACAACAACTAGCAAGTATTACAGGAACAGTTGGGACACTTGAAAAGTTAACCTATACGGACAAAGAACTCTTAAAAAAATACTCAAAAGTATATTTTTTAAATGAAAACTATATTCCAATAAATTTAAGCAAAATTGATAATCTTTATGTGGATGCGTCAAAAAAAGATCTACAAATTCATTCTAGTGTTTTGCCGTATCTTCAAAAAATGATGGATGCGTCAAATAATGACGGGCAAAGTCTTCGCGTAAGATCTGCCTATAGGTCTTTTGACTCTCAAGCCACTATAAAATCTTCTTACGATGTAATCTATGGCGCAGGAACGGCAAATCAATTTTCCGCTGAACAAGGATATTCCGAACACCAACTTGGAACTACAATGGATTTTACAACAAAACAAATGGGTTCAAATTTTGATGATTTCGCTTTCACCAAAGGATATCAATGGTTACTCTCTAGCGCATATAAATATGGTTTTGTATTATCTTATCCGCCAGACAATAAATTTTATAAATTTGAACCATGGCACTGGAGATTTGTTGGAGTAAAATTAGCAACTGATTTAAAAAATCAAAACAAATATT
>JAUXUB010000015.1 GCA_030680955.1 bacterium
CAATCAGTAACAAAAGCAACAATACTTGAAAAAAGAATAAAGACGACAAAAAATCCAATAAATAAAATTCGCGTAAGATACTTTTGGATAGTCATAATGTCAGGTAATTATAGCAATATTTCTTTTGATAGGTCAACAAAAAATTACGCTGGCGGAACGACATTTCTTCTCATTTCTTCTCTGAATATTTTTAATTCTTTCTCGATATCATTGAGCCGCTTTTGTATGTCATTTAACATATCGAGCTCTGTTTTTACTTCCGAGGCAATTTTTTCATCTAGCCTTTTTTCTTTTTTAAGTCCTGAAATGATAATGCTGTCGCCGATGAAAAAAGATACAAAAAGCCCCATGGCAAGCAGGATCACGACACTTACTAAAATAGAAACGGGGCCAGTTAAAAACGGAATAGTATCCGCAACCATCCACACACCTCGCCAGAAAAGCACGATCGCGGCGCCGCCAACAAAAGCGTAAATAATGGGACGCCTGCTAAAAGCTGCGCGAATACTATCTTCCAATTTATCGAAAAAACTAAGTATTTTTTTCATATTTACCCCGTTAGATAGTAACTTCATTATCTAATGGGGTAGACCCCGTTAGATAATTTTTTAATCTCGTTTTAATATACCGTTTACCCCAAGCAGTTTTCAGATATTTCTCTCTATGCGTAGCATCCTGTTGACTTAAACAAGCTTCATAATAAACCATTCTTTATCGTCCTCAACTTGCTTCTCTGCTTCACCATAGTTTGTAGCTTTGCCAGGTTCTAGCTTTTTCTTAAGTTTACTAGCCTCGTCCTGTGTTTTTTCTAAACCATATTTTGGTTCATCTTCTGTCATAAAATTTATTTTAAATATCTTAATTAAATAATCATCTTTTATCAAAATAGTTCATGATGGCTTTTGCAACGTTGGGATTATTATATTTTGCATCCATCCTTTCTTTTAAAATTCCTTCGTTATAATCCGTCTCCATTCTTTCGATGTCTTCCGCTAAAAACATAAATCCAGTCATCGCACTTCCAATGGGCTCTTTCCAGCCAGGCGGTACATAACTTTTTATAAATCCTTCGAGTCGGATCGCATCTTGCTCATAATTTTTGGGTATTTTTTCTTTAAGTGTACGTTCCATAATAGTAGTTGATTTATGTTAATATTTCGATCTAGAATCTTCTATATACAAGCGGCATAAGGGTTCTTTATAGATCTGAGAAGCTTGCGATTTGTGACATTTGGGTCGGCAAATTTATTCGACAATTCTTGCAGACGTCTGCGCTTCATGCATTTTATTTTTAAGATATACTTCGACATTAGTTGGAATCTCTATTTTTTCACCTGAAAGAGATTTGGCACCAGTTATTCGAATAGCCATAACTGGCTCTGTACTGTTTATCATTGCCTCAGTAAGCGAAAGTATTTCAACAATTATATAAACATATTTCCCTTCTAGAGTCTTACATACAAATTCGCCACCTCCATCGGAATTTATTCTTTCGCGAACTCTATTAATAGTTTCGAGGGAACTACCACCAACAAAGGCGTAAGGTAAGTTGGGATGGTAACCCCAGCCATCAGTAGTGCTTCCCATGAATTTGTGCTCCATGGGGGTAAGGCTCAGATTATCGCTAGGATTTTCTGGATTAAAATTACCAAGTTCTATAGCTTTTTTTATACCAAACCTCATCCTAGCATATTCATCTTGCTTTAAAACAGCATCCGATTTAGCTCTCTCGGACTTTTCTAGCCCTGTTGATTCTTTTGGTTTTTCGTCTTCCATTAAAGATTTAAATGGGTACATTTAGTTTTATAATACAAATACTTTTGGCGGAGGGTGGTCTCCTTCGCATAAAGCTTCCACCATCGCTAAAGCTTTGGCGGACAAATCGGACGACCAAAAGATGAATTCAAACTAAATGCTTATTTATGAATGCTCGACCAGAACCAGACTTTAAATACTTTTCGAACTCAAATGCTTTGTATTTACACTCAATTGCAAAATAGAATTCTAAATTGGCTGGTAGACGATTTGCAGTTGCCGGAACACTACCTTTATGATGTCTTTCTAATCTTTCCTGAATGTTATCAGTGCAACCAACATAAAATCCATCTTTGCATTTTAAACTATAAACATAATGCATAATAATTATTGTTGCCGACTTCGTCGTGACCAACTTCGCTCTTCTTGGCGGATTTCATCACGCCATAGTCGCGACATAGATTTGGTGAATTCCGACTTCGCTAAAGCTATGTCGTGACGAAGGTCTCCTTCGCGGACCTCGTCACGCCGTAGGTTCGCTTCGGCGGACCAATATAATCCCGCTTTCGCTCGTCTTGGCGGATTTTATCACGCCGTAGCCGAGCTTCAGCGAGGCAAAGGCGGAGGGTGGAGGATTCGAACCTCCGAAACCATTTCTGGCTTGCCGCATTTCAAGTGCGGTGCACTAGACCTCTATGCGAACCCTCCAAAAAGTAAACCAACAACCTACTACTTACAATGCAGCAACCATGAAGCATTTTTTAATAATCACTTTGCGGTGATTTAGCCAATTTATAACGCCTGATATAATTTTGAAATATCAGATTGCTTATCTCCAATATAATAACTACTTAGTTCGTTCCTTAATCCAAGAAGCATCGCTATCTGTCCTAACCAACGCATATCATGAAGCATTATGTCGATAAGTTCAAGTGCACGAGAAATAGCACCTTTAAAGTTTTCTTCATCTTTTCTCTGCCATACTCGTGCCCGCTCAAGTTCTGCGCCAATCATCATAAGTTGATGTGATTTTGAAAATTTTTTAAGATATTCTAACGTGATTGTCATAATAAAAGTTTTTTTATTATACTTTCCACTTTTTCACGAATATCCTGTAAATGTATTTCCATTGAACGATTACCTATTTTTGGTCTAATGTTTATAAGGGATAAAAAATCAATTTCTCTCTTTTTGGGATATATTCCAGCTCCCCAAATGTCACTCCAATCAGAGCCATCCTCTACAAGCTCTTGAGCACAATCGACATGCATTAAACACTCCATTGAAATAATTTCACGCTTAATATCAACAGCTATCTTCACAAATTCTTCGGCGGTATCAAGTGGTGTTTTTTCTTTAATTATCATACGTATATAGTAACAAAATAAACTACTTCACAGCAAACTGACAAGACATTGAAATGCTATACTATATACATGGCACCAATTGAAAAAGAAGGCCTGCCCTCCGAATCCTTGGCGAAGGAGGGATATTGGACACCTTTTGAAAAACAAGTTCGCGACTATATATTACTACCAGTAACTTGGCCTTTTAAGTTTATTCCATACGCCGCAAATATAATTACGATTACAGGTTTTGGAATATTATTTTATGCAATTTACGATTTTTATCTTTTGCACGACTTTGAAAGACAAATATGGCTTTTGACGTGGGCTTGGCTAACTGACTTTCTGGATGGTCCAATTGCAAGAAATAATAATAATGTTACAGCGCTAGGCACTGCAATGGACCACATCCGTGATTATTTTATTGGTTTCTGGATGATTGCCCTTATCTTTTTTATTACAGAAACGCACCCAGATTTCTGGATGATTAATTGGCTAATGATTTTAACAATCATAGGCCTTTCTGGAGTTATAACTGGTACAATTCTTTTTCAACGTGAAATGCGCGCAGAGAGCGCTCCTGTGCCTTATTTAAAATTTCTTCATGATTTTCTTTTGCAAGATTTAATGACTTCTGTAACAGCACGAATTCATACAGTTGTTTTAGCTGTTGCCGGCGTACTCTACATCGCTGGGGTGACGTGGGGTGAAATTTATACTAAAGCTGGTATTATACTTTTACTAATTCAACTTTTTATTCTTGGTTTTTATATTCACGAAATATACCAAGCGCGATATGAAGAAAGAACATTCAAAATGCACAAAGGAATGCAAGAAAAAATCCGTGAGCTTGAAGACTTGTTGAGGGAATTTAAGAAAACCAAATTCGAGAGAACAAGAAAATCGTTTATGAAACTCAAAAATAAAATAGCGCCTTGAGTGCGCTATTTTCTTTGATTTTTACTTTAGTATTTAACTGGTACTGGTTGATTTACTATAGGACGATATTTGTCCGGATCAAATGGCCTATCAAAACAAACCCTACCTGCGCTATGTGTCCAAACATCATTAATCTCAAATTTACCTCCTACTGGAACCGGCATTACGCTAGTTTCATTTGATGTTTGGCTCTGATCCTCCGCGCTAAAAGTTGCACAAAGTTTGAACGCATTTTTACTATCTATAATATATTCATAACTCACATTGGTTTCTGGGTCATTTGGCGGAATAAAACCTGAAGTTACATCGCGTAAAATACTAATTGATTCTGGTAGCTTCTGTTTAACTTGAAAATAATAAAGAATCTGATATTGGATGTTCTGCAAATCGGCAATTCTTCTATCGTCGAATCTTCGAAGTCTAGCGGATTGCGGTGAACCAGCAAGAATAAATCCAGCAACGATAAATCCGAGAACTAGTAAAACTACACCATAAATAAAAGCCCTCATTTTAGGATTCTTTATTGCCATTGTTTCTTCTCTAAGATACCAAACATAATAAATAAAAACTGAAACAGCAATTCCTAAAACTGCAAGAACCTTAAGAATAAAACGCGTTGTAATTTCTCCGTTCAAGTAAGTATAAATTAATGAAATTATGTCCCCTGCTATAACAACTGCCGCAAGTGATAACGTGAAATAAATTAACCATTTCCTAACTCTAAGTTCCCTTTTTTCAGGATTAGTTACAACATCTTTTTGGACGTAGTAAGAGAAGGTAAAAAATAGAGGGAAAGATACAACTAAAATAGATAATGGGAATTTAAGAGATTCACTTATATAAGCGGCATTTTCATAAGAGAGCGCATCTGGGAATTTAAAGTTAATTATCTGAAAAATAAGATTACCAAAACTACCTATTGATACATATAACCAAAGTATTGATAAAAGATGCAAAAATACATCTTTTGGACTTGTTTTAATTGTTTCTGTCATATGAGCCAACTATATCACAGAACTTATTGTGCTTAAAGACCGCGATAATTTATTGAGTCGGAGTTATATTTTGGATATATTTTCTACTTATCTCAACAGATAAATATCCAAGAATTATAAACACAAAACCAAGTATAATTAGCACTATCGGCCAACCAAGAGAATCAGCAAAATATTCGCTTGTTATATAAGAAACATGTGCAATAAGGAAGATAGTGCTCATAACCAAAATTTCTCTGCTTTTCATATACACAGAAAGGGATAAACCTCCAATTACAAATAGAAAATAAAACATCTGCCATAAACCAGAGTCGAAGACTTGCGTGAAAGCAGCACCCAAGAACCCAGTTATGCCAAAGAAATAAAGCGCCCCGATAAGATTTTTATTCCAACCTTCTCGAAAGGCATAACCCAACAAGAGATAACTCAATCCTAGAGCCATAGTTGTATATTGATATATTTTTTTAATATCAAACCAATTTTCAAATGGCCCACCTATAACAGCATTGAGAATAAGGTAGATCATAGCAGTTCCATTAGCAATTGCGAAGAAAGTTAAAATAGCATTTTTGTGAATATAGTTTAACAGTAAATAAAATGCAAAAATCACACCAAATGTAATTGCAATTGTCCAATCGTTATTATCAAGACTTAGCTCAGAAATAGTAACCGCTGCTCCTCCAGGAATCAATATACCACCCATGAAATGAAAAATGGTCCCAAGTCCACTTTCTGGTTTATTTATATATAACATTGACCCAATGGCGGCTATAAGAAGACCCATTCCAAGCGTCACAAATATTCGCCCCATAGAACCGATATCATCCCATATTTGACCAACAAAAATTACGATGCCAATAATAACTATAGCTGCGCCCAAAACATAGAGCATTTTTGTTACAGAAAAACGCGTATTTTTTGACTCGAGTCCTATATCTTCGTTTACCTCCAATGAAGGACCAAGTCGACTTAATATCTCTTGACGATTTATCTCTCCAGTGCTTAATTTAGTAGAAAGTTCCTGTAATAATTCATCTTTATTCATAAATATAGTGATTAATTTCTGCCAGGTAATACCCACCCAACAAACTCAAAATTATTTTGATAATAATATTGATCCGTATTATTTATAAGATTAATTTTATTCTTACTTTTCCCTTTTGTTAAATAATAACCATAAGAAGAATGTCCACCTCCAAACAAGAAGAAGTCCCCGCCGCCATTATAACTATAATTACCTGAAACAGTAACACCGTCAGGAGATGTTAATAAACCACTAAGCGATAGTGCCTGCGCCTCATCAAGTGTAATTTCTCTACTCTCATTTTTCACTGTATCGTGCAAGAATATACGAGCTGTATAATTCTCATTAATATCAGGTATCTTATTATAGTTTGAATCTAAAGTAGGATCTACGACATTAATAACTAATCGACCATCTACCACCGAATATCGTTTCTGTAAATAATTATCACAATTATAATAGTTATAACGATACGTATTATCCCCACAAGATGTATATACGAAATTATAATTAGTAGAAAGATAAAACGATGGAAGATAGATACTTAAAGCAACAGTTGCTATAAGTCCGACAGGCAATAAAAAAGCGAGTATTATTGCAAAATTTTTCTTAATGAATTCCTTCATTGCATTTATTATAACATACTCTATTCCTCTATCTCTTTTATCTTATCCACAAGCAACCGCTCTATTGCCTCGTTAGTTTTATCCACTGCTTTCTGAACATTGCCTTTATTTTTAAAAGAATTATTTTCACTAAGCGCATCTTCATCTTCTGCTTTCTTTATGACCTTATTTATTTCGTCACGCATTTGACGCACACGAATACGGTGATCTTCTGTAGTTTTTTTGACAATTTTTATTAAATCAACTTTGCGCTCATCTGTAAGAGTTGGAAGCGAAAGCCTAATTGAGTTGCCGTCAATATTCGGCGTCATACCAAGCTGTGCGTCTTCTATAGCCTTAGCCACCACTGGCACTGCACCCTTATCCCACACAGAAATTATTATATCGCGAGGAGGGGAAATACTTGTAGTTCCAACTGCTTTAATTGGTAAGTCCTGACCATAATAATTAACCTTAATATCCTCAACTAATTTTGTAGTAGGTTTATTGGTGCGGATGCCGGAAAAGTCGTCCCGCAACCTTGCAACGAGTTCTACTAGTTTATTTTCAAATAATTTGAGTTCCGCTTCCATATTTTTATACCAACAACCTACAACCGACGACCAACAACTATTTGTCTAATTTCTTTTTAAAACCTCCAAGCTGATCTGAAATTACCTTAATCTTTACATAAATAATATCAAATTCTTTACTAGATATAAAGCCAGCTCCCAAAAGTAAATCAGCCACTGCTAATGTTTCGTGAGCAGACCCAAGCGCTATGTCAAAATAACGGTTAAGTTCTCTGTCTGAAATTTTTCCACTTCCCTCTGCAATATTGAGTACAACGGATAACGAAGATCGAATAATTTGACTACTTATTTCAAATCTATGTTCTTTTGGTAATTTTTTGACTAACTGTAATACAAAGTAAAATAGCTCTTTCGCGTCATTATACACTTTCCATTTTAAAAATCTAAATTTATCCATATATTTTATTTTTTGTTATAGGTTATTGGTTGTAGGTTGTAGGTTGAATTTATTTCCTCGTTCCAACTATTACAATTTTACCGCTATTGTCTACATAAAGTGTTCCATATTTAGAATTTGTCGGCATAGGTTCCGAAACTTTCCAACTTTTGCCACCGTCTGTGCTCTTATAAAACTTGGCATCTGACGTTAAATAAATTAAACCATTTTGAACGGACAATGCGGCTACCTTTGCTTTTGTAGAAAGAATTGTATTTATACTATTCCAAAACGCGCCACTATCGTCTGATTTATACAAACCACTTGGGGATGCTATAAACAATGAACCACGATTTTGATTATCCTTTGTGAGTCGCAGTCCTGATTGTGATACAAAAAAATTACTGGAAGGCGTTGTTATTTTCCCGAATTTACTACGAGTACCGTTGTCGGTATAAACTCCTCCATTATTTAAGCCGACAATTAAATTTCCATTACCTACAAATGTTAAAGTTTGAATTCCACTAGTAAATGTAGTTATTTTTTCAAATGTTTGTTTTGCAAAGCTATATCGTAAGAGCCTTCCATCATCTAAGCCCATATACAGATATTCGCTGTCAGCAGTAATTCCACGAACAGCCATACTGGCTTCTTCCCAAATATTAGTTACGGTAAAAAAATTATCATTAGTAACATATAATACTCCATGATTATTCTTATATGCTGCGATATAAAAAGTTCCGCCCGGCCCATTTGCGAAATCATAGATAGTAGTCGTATTGTCAATATTCTTTTCAAGATCAGAGAGTTCAAACCAATTTAATCCCCCATCACGGCTCATAATTAAACCGTTATTTGTTCCTGCTATATAAAATTTTTGGTAAGTGCTGATAACCAATATTTGTGGTTGAGTCGAAGTGTGAACTTGTGCTTCCTCAAAATTCTCACCAGCATCATATGAAATCGCTATAGTTCCATTTTGATTTGCCTTAGGTTGCGATAGCGTTTTAGATCCACTACTAAAAAGCACGCCGCCACCCAAACCGCCTATCGCGGATGAATAAAGCATCGGTGCAAACATAACAAATATAACTATTAAAACAACAACCAAAATTATTTTTCCTGTAGATTCCATAATATTATAATTCGAATGTTACGAATTTTCTAAAGAATGATACGAATTTTCAATTTTATTCGTTGCATTCGTCGATTTTATTCGTTGCATTCGCATTACTATTATTCTATTATTGAACGCTAATTATACCACAGGTTGCTTAAATATGCAAGTTGAAGTCTTTTGTTCAAGGAATACTCACCGAGCACCCTTCTGCGATAAAGCAATTCCTTTAAAAATGGGCCGTTTTCTTCTGGTTTTTGGCTTAGGAGCATTATGAGAGCATCCACAAATAAAATAGACAAATTTACGCTACCATCTTTTTCTTCGTCTGTTATTTCCTTAACTAAAGTTCGCCTAGTTGTGGAGTCAGCCTTCAAAAATTTATCTGCTAATTCTTTAATCCTTTGATTTGGCACTATTTTAGTTAAATCATTTAATTCTTTATTTATCGAAATATAAATTTTCTGCAATCTAGATATAATTGTTGGAAGTAACCTTTCTATAGAAGTTGCTATAAGAATTATTAAGGCGGACTGTGGCGCATCCTCTAATATTTTTAAAATGGCGTTCTGCGCTTCACGTGTAAGCTCCTGCGCACCTAAGACTATCACGGTCCTCTTTTTTGATTTTAGAGGTTTCTGTGAGATGTAATTTTTTATCTCCCGAACAATATCAATGCCAAGCGAACTAGTATTTTCTGCATCAAAGATAGTTGCATCGATTAAGATTGGCGTGCGAGATGAGCTTCCGGTTCCAAGTTCTCCAGTTTCCAGCTTTTTAGCCAGTGCAAGCGCTTGACTCTTCATTTCATCTTTTGCCTCGCCATAAAAAAGATAAGCGTGAGACAGATTATCTGTGTGTGAAAGATTGATTAAATTTTTGACAAGATTGTTGTTGTTATTGCTAGTCACCATAATTCTAATTTACAATGATCAATTTACAATTTTCATTTAATGATTTAATCGTCAATTTCTAAACTTTGGAAATTTGTTCAATGAAAATTAAATGTAAATTGGTATTTGAAAATTGAAAATTTTTCCCAAAGAGCAGATTATCTTTTATTGAGGAGTGTTCTCTTATAAATATCTATGTGATTTAATATAAGTCCAGTGCCTTTAGCTACACAAAAAAGTGGATCTTCTGCAGAGTAGGTTGGAACACCCAACATCCTTTCAAAAAACTCTCCAAGAAAATGCAACTGTGAAGCGCCGCCAGAAAGTAAAATTCCTTTTTCCATAACATCCGCTACAAGCTCTGGTGGGGTGGAGTTAAAAACACTCTGAACCGCGCGAGCGATATCTACTAAATGAGGGTTTAGTGCTTCTGCGACTTCACTAGAATTTATAATTAAATCTTTAGGAAGGCCGGAGACTAAATCTCTTCCACGAATTTGAAATTCCATTTTAGCCTTAATTGGTAGCGCGGAACCAATTTCAATTTTAATAGCCTCTGCAGTTTGCTCACCAATTGCAATTGAATGTTTCTTTTTAATAAAATCCATTATCGCCTGGTCAAACTTATTGCCAGCAATACGCACTGATGCCCAAGATACAATTCCACCAAGCGAAACTATAGCGACTTCAGAAGTTCCACCACCCATATTTATAATCATATTTCCAGAATGTGCGTTAATCGGAATTCCAGCACCAAGTGCCGCCAAAATTGGTTCCTTAACTACAAAAGCTTCTCGTGCGCCAGCTTCTCGTGCAGCGTTAATTACTGCTCTTCGTTCTGTCTGTGTTATTCCAGCAGGGACAGAAATTACAACTTCGGGTTTTATTATATTAAACGTACCAACAGCTCTTGAAATAAAATAACGAAGTAACGCTTTGGTTATATAATAGTCGGCAATGACACCATCTTTTACTGGTTTGTAGGCGACAATATCAGCAGGCGTTCGTCCAATCATATCCTTTGCTTCTCGTCCTACAGCAAGTACTGTATTATCGGGAACACTTAAAGCAACGATTGTTGGTTCATTTATAATAAAGCCTTTCCCTGGTAGAAAGACGATAGTATTTGCGGTTCCTAAATCTATTCCAATTTTTGAAGTAAACATAATACTACTCTAGTGCTTATGGCAATAAATTTCAACCCCGCTACCTTAAAAGACCAAGGTCAATAAAGGTGTATTAATATAAGAGGATGCTATTTAATGTTAAAAGTAATAAATATTAGATAGCCCAAAGAGAAATAGTCTTCTAAGGTAGCGGGGTCAAGCCCACATATTACCAAGAAATATTACTCGTTTTTTAAGAAAACACGAGAGAACAACCCACTAATCCAAAAAGCAGTACGCAGAACCGCCCTTGACTTTCTCCAGCGGAAAGTCAGGGCTTGGCTCTCGGCATATTGATTCCCTTCGTGAAACCAAGCTCAATATGCCTCCGAGACATTCTACTTAACTGCTCTTTGGATTAGTGGGTGCACCAATTGCTCTCAGTGTATTTTTAGCGTAGATCAAATTCATTTGCTACCCATGCTCTTAGTTCGTAACTATTACCATGACTCAAATGTCCTAAATATGAATCTATGCTTTCTGGCTTAGGCTTTTCTTTCAATCTTTTGATCATTCTTTTTTTAGTATTAGTTCTCAAAACTCTATGACAGGAAAAATGTACCCAACCCAAAAAGTCTACGCCTGAAGCTAATGTTTTTATGAAAACTTTATCTGGATGTAGTTCCAGCTTTAAACGATTCGCCAAAAAATCTTGGGCAAAGATTAAAATCTGTTCCAGCCATTCCCTGCTTTCTGAAAAGAAAACGAAATCATCAGCATAACGAATATAGTGCTTGACCCTAAGTTTATGTTTAACAAATTGGTCAAATTCATTCATATAGATATTCACAAACAACTGCGACGTAAGATTGCCAAGCGGCAAACCAACGCCCGGCTTAGTGGAAAAACTATTTATTGTAGTCTGAAGAAGCCATAATAAGTCTTTGTCCTCAATCCGCATGGCGATAATATTTATCAAAACTTGGTGGTCAATATTCGCAAAAAACTTTTTTATATCGCATTTTAATATCCAGCATGTTTTAGTATTGTTTTTGCTGACTTTATATCCAAATTTACGAAATCTATTTAGCGCACTGTGCGTTCCTTTCCCAATTCGGCACGAGTAGGAATCTGAAATAAAAGTTTTATCGAAAAATAGATATAATTTTCTATAAATAGCGCGATGAAGAAGCCTGTCCTTAACAATTGCCTTATGTATATTTCTCGGTTTTGGATCAGAAATGTTAAACGCTTGATAACCATCATGAACATAGGTATTATTTAAAAGTTCATCATGTAAACAGAAGATATTATCCATCAATTTTAATGAAAATTCTTGAACATCTTTCTTATTTCGCTTACCGCAAACAAACTCTTTCCAAGCCTCCAGTAAATTTTCTACATTTATTATATCTTCAAATTTTTTAGTAAATTTAATTTTCATGATAAAAAATAATCTTTTAAGCCCCCCCCCCAAGGCAAGCTTACCCATTATTCAAAAACTAATTGCCATATATAAATTGTGGCATGAATTTTTACCTCATTTTCCTAAGACAGCAAGATATACGCTGGGGAATAAAATAGATACGTTTTTTGTGGATGTAGCTGAATACATTTTTACAGCAAGCAACTTATCCAAAGAGCATAAACTGCCCTACTTAGAAAAAGCGGCTAGAAAGCTTGATCTTTTGAAATTTTTTCTACAAATTTCATGGGAAATAAAAACTTTGGATAATAAAAAATATATAATACTCTCGCAGTCGCTCCAAGAAATTGGAAGAATGTTGGGCGGTTGGATACGACAAGTTATATCATCACAAACTTCCGCCCCTTAAAAATAGGAGCGGAAGAACGACATAAAAGTTGCGGACGGCGAGGAAGCGATAGTTCGCATTCCACCTGTTGTCGAACCAGTTCAAGTTGAGCTTGCGCTTAGAGCCATTACTCCAGAGATACGCCACGTTGCGGCCACCCTTCACGCGACTCACGGAACCAATGTACGCAATACCTTCTGTAACACTGCCCCTCGAATACTCTTGAGGCTGTATAGTTTTTGAGATATCAGATACTCCTAATCTACCAATATCGCGCACCAAGTATCTGTCATTTTTAGAGTTTTAAAGAATAACGCTGGCGAGAAAAATATCCATCGCCACTCTGTATTCAGTGATACTGGAATTCGACTGTTTGGAGCCGTAACCCCAAAACTTGTTTTTAGTCTACTATCCTTCAGTAATATAACAGATCTTTTGTATAATTACTTTCGTTACGATATTTTCAAATTTGAGGCGAGACGAAGTGAAAATTTTGAAGCATATACAGCGTATACGTTGATAAATTTTCACAAAGTCGGAGTTCAAATTTGAAAATTGCAGTAGAAATTAATTATGCAAAAGGTCTGATATTAAAAAAATAAATTGAAAAGCCCCCTCTCCGACATGACAGTCGAAAAGGGGGCGGGAAAAGTTCCAAGGCCTGCCTATCGGCAGGCAGGAACAAAGGGTCAGAAAGTACTGATTAACCGAAAATTCCGAGAACAGATTACTTGCGGACGGCGAGGAAGCGATAGTTCGCATACCACCTGTTGTCGAACCAGTGCAAGTTGAGCTTGCGCTTAGAGCCATTACTCCAGAGACACGCCACGAGGCGGCCACCCTCCACGCGACTCACGGAACCAAGAGCGACAATCGGAAACCCGCGTTGAACGTTGGGATGCTTTTCGCCGAAAGCGAGAAGCTCCGGAAGAGTTCCGGGACGGTAACCTATATGCTCAAGCTCCGCGATCGCTTCGTCAGATGAGACTTCGCGATTCAAGTGGATAACCTCGGCTACAATCTCCACTTTCCCATGTGCTGTTATGGGAAAGTTCTCCGAGGTGATGTCGCTATTTATCCAGTCGTACTTCCCCGCGCGGATCATCTCATCGAGACCCATGCAGTAATTCACCACGAGCTGGTAGACACCCGCAAGTGTGTTCGCCGCGGAGGCGAGAATCTCCACGAACTTGTCGAGGAGGCCTTCGCCCTGTGGAGTTGAAAGGCTGTGAATCACCCCGTCTGGAACGCCACGCTTTCTGGCCTTTTGAAACAGGGAATGAATTATGGAAGCCGAAGCTCCCATGCCACTTTCGATTGACGACACATCTTTTCTTGCCATTTTGATGCCCTCCGTGCTTGGTTTACCCCTCATTCCCGCCCAATGCGGAAACCCCAGGCTAACCGTTGTACTGTTTCTATTATACCACACCTTATGCCTATTTGTCAAACCCTTCTTATATCCGCCCCCAAATCAGTAAGCTTTTCCACTATATTTTCATAACCACGGTCTATATGATTTCCTGGGTCATCTATTATACTTTTTCCATTTGCGGTTAAACTTGCAAGTAACATATCCATCCCAGCTCGAACATCATGAGAGATTATTTCTGCTGGTTGAAGCGTTGTTGGACCATAAACCTTTGCGCCATAATTTGCTCGCGAGTCATATTCGGTATCATTAAAATTATAGTGAGATGCCGGAAATCCCTCTGGCTGGAACAGCTCGTACTTCACTCCCATCTTCGCAAGTTCGGATAAAAAGTTCCATCTATTTTCAAATATGCGCTCGTGAATGGTTGATTCACCATCCGAAAGCACAGCTAAAAGCAATGTTACTAGTGGCTGCCAATCTGTAATAAAGCCCGGATGCCATGCGGTAGTAATTGCTGTCGATTTAAGAGGTAAATTTATTTTTAAAATAGAAACTGTATCACCTTCCCACTTTAGCTCTACGCCAATACTTTCTAAAACAGTAGCAAGGGGCTCTAGCATTTTTCTAGGGCTATTAGTTACCTTTATTCCACCACCATTTAAAATAGATAAGATTAG
Source organism: bacterium (assembly GCA_030680955.1). Classification (GTDB taxonomy): domain Bacteria; phylum Patescibacteriota; class Minisyncoccia; order UBA6257; family JACOXY01; genus JAUXUB01. The sequence goes on from JAUXUB010000015.1 coordinate 14,616, forward strand.
TGCTGTAGCAGATTCAAGGCGATCTGGGATTGAAGCAATTTCAACACCCTTCAGTAAGGGTTCTACACCAGTAATTTCAATTGTTTTAGGCTCTATTCGCTCTATTTTTGCTCCCATTTTATTTAAGCAATCTATTAGGTTATCAACTTCAGGTTCTTCAGCCGCATTTTTTAGAATAATTTTACCAGTATTAAAAACCGAAGCTACAATAAGATTTTCCGTGCCCATATGCGTATTCTTTTCAAATGTATAGATAGTTGAAACTGGTCTTTGCGGCATTTCAATTTCAATACGATTATTTTTTTCTATAATTGTTCCACCTAGTGCTTTAATACCGTCCAAATGACGGTTAAGAGGACGCTTACCAATTGCGTCGCCTTTTGGTGGATATATTTTTACTCTCCCCATTCTTGCGAGTGTCGCTCCAATAAATAAAACGTTCTGCCTTGCAGACATTGCCTCAAGTGGAATTTCGCAGTTAAAAATATCTTTGCAATTTATTTCCACTATATTATTTGAACTAAATCTTACAGACCCACCCATCGCTGTGATAGCATCTATGCTTCTAAATGTATCCGAAAACCTAGAGATGTTTTTAAATACACATAGCTCGTTAGAGAGCATTGATGCAATAAGTAATTTGGGCGCAGCATTTTTTGCGCCAGAGACTGGATATGTTCCACTTAATTTTTTCCCACCAAAAACGATAAATTTAGACATTGGTTATTTTTTAACAGATGTGATCTCAAAAGCGTTGTGGTCTTTTTCAAACTTAATCTTATGAGTATCGAAGAAGCCATCTTCACCAAGGAGAACACCTACAAAATCAGATTTAATGAAACTTACAGAAATTTTAATCTTGCTTAGTTGTTCTGGTTGCAATTCTACATCAATAACAAAAATCTCTTGTTGGCCAGTAACTCCAGTAACGACACCCCGTTTTGCTCGCGATAAATCTATCCCAAGAACGCTTGCAATCTCAATATTTATAAGTGTTCGGTCCGCTCCAGAATCAATAAGCGCAAGTTCCCGATGTTTTCCTTTTGGACCAAAAATATCAACGACGACCATGGGTCGTCTGATAAACTTGCCAGTTATGTCTTCTGGGAGATAGGAAATATATTGATATTTCATAACTACTTTCTATGCACTGGGTGCATAGCTCCCAGGAATAACCTTGTGAAAAATAACATGAGCTCTGTCACTTATCTTTATTTTACTAATCGTATCTTTAAGGGTCTCTCCGCTCGCAACAACCCTTTTATAATCTGGTGATAGCGCGACCCACTTCTTCTCAAGTTTATTTAATATTTTTGATAAATTCTTTTGTATAATCATATTTTTTATATAATAGTCTCGGTAGATTGTAATGTCAAATTCAATCGTTGATATTCGTCTTTTTTTATTGTTATTGTATTCATTCCGTTAGAGACAGATCACGATTCTTATGACCAATCACTGCAGTGATTGGTCATAAGAATCGTGATCTGT
>JAUXUB010000053.1 GCA_030680955.1 bacterium
AGGGCGAAGCCCGCGGCAATCCAGAAATTAACGGGATAAATCTGGATTGCTTCGTCGTTCCTCCTCGCAAAGACGATGTTAAAAGAATAGTGGTTAATTGGGGATGGTATTATTATGCTTTTCTAAAATATTTTTTATAAATTTCATAAAGAAAATACCAAAATTTATTATATGGCAAATCCCACGCGCCTTTATAGTTTACTTCGCTACCACCGAAACCTTTTTTGAAAGCAGTGATGCCAGACCATTTTTCTTTTTCATAACTTATACCCCAAAAATCAAAACATTTATAGCCATTCTTTTTAGCATTTGTTATAGCTTTCCATATCAAAAGACTTGGTGCGTTAAAACGACCAAACCCCTTCTTTGAGGCAGCGTATAGATATATCACAGAATTCCCATAATATAGAAAAATTGCGCTTGCAATAAAATCCCCACCTGCTTTTGCAAGATGAAGCTCTGTTGAAATATCTCCAGTCAACGAAAACAAAGCCTCAAAATATTTTTTTGGATAAGATCTTAATTTACTCCGAGACATAGTCTCTTGAAACATATTCCAAAAAACATCAAAGGTATCGGGGGTTATCGACGCGCGATTAAAATTTATAATTTCTACCCCTCTTTTTTCTGCTGTTCTTACTGAATAACGCGTTTCAGCAACCATATTGCTAAATAAATCATTTTCAGATTTATTCAAATCGATGATAACAGTATTTTTTGGTTGATTTTCGAAAGTCTTTTTAAAACCTAAATCCGACAAAATATTTTTATCACTGTCAACGCTTTGAATATTTGGATCTATACGCAAAAATAATGCTTTCTCTTTTTTTGCAATTTGTATAGAGTTTTTTATAAATTTACTTAAATATACAAAATCATGTGCCTTTAAAACTGGGCCATGAGGAGCGTATAAATAAATCTTGCCAAGTGGTAATTTTCGATATATCAATAGCGACTGAAATTCTTTTCCAAAAACTCTTAAAATTTTGGATCCTAATTTCTCTTGAAATTCACCCCATTCCCAAGACTGCAAAAAAGAACCATTATTGTCTATTACAAATTTATTCCATTTATCTTTTTCAATTTGCATTTGGTTTGTCTAGATAAATATTTGGATCTAAATCTCCACCCGAGGGCATTAATCCACAAAATTTTGACTGTCTTAATTGATAAGTATTTGAAGCATAGACTACAAAGTGTAAATGAGGACCAGTTGCCCAGCCAGTTTTTCCCATATAGGCGACCGTCTCACCTCTTTTAACTGAAGTGCCAACGGAGACGACATAGCGTGAAAGATGACCGTAAAGAGTCGTTAAACCATTTGTATGCTTAATTACAATATATTTTCCATATCCTGCACGAGGGCAATTGAGATCTTGATTGCCAGCGCTAACTACCACTCCATCTGCTGGAGCGATAATCTCTGCGCCCATTGCTTTACCAATATCAACTCCATTGTGATATTGATTTCCATAGGTAGCTATAGCAAATGCTGTGCGTCCATAACCTTGCGTAAACCTGCCCCCAGGAACTGGGAAAAGAAGAACTCCTGGGCGTGCTGCCGGAAGAGCATTTGGATCTATTTTTAATCGGAGCGCGGCTTCTAAATCCCCTATCTCGTTTGCAACTTTTTTTTGTTTTTCGGCCAAATCACTTAATTGTTGCTCATAAGTTTTTTGTTCAGCTTTAGTTAAACTTAAAAGTTGTTGTCTTTCTGTTTTTTGATCTCTCGTAATAATTTGAAGATCTCTGGCCCTCACAGTTTCTGTTTCTATTGCACTTTTTTTATCTTTAGTTACATTTAATTTTTCATTTAACGAATTTTGGATAGTTCGCAATTCTGCTACAGAAGCGGATAAACTTGTATTTAAATTAAATAAATTCTGCGCCTCTGTTGCACCTTCAGATAATGAACCACTTCTTAGCAAAACTACAAGTAGATTATCTGCATCTAATCTTTGCAAAACCCTTAGAGATGCGCCAACTCCATTTTTTTTATCCTTTATACTAGATTCTGCTTCGTCAATAGAATATCCTAAATCTTGAACCTCAAGTTTTAGTTTTTCTATAGTTATTGTGCCAGCGCGAGTTTTTAAATCGAGCTGACGAATGTTTACGTCTAGCGTTGAAATATCTTGCGTTAGCCCTTTACTTTTTGTTTTTGTTTGGTTGAGATTCGCTCCAACTTGGTTGATTTCTTTGTTTAGTGCTTCAAGTTCTTTTGCTTTTGATTGTATTGTTGATTTTAAATCATCCGCGCTTCCACTACTTGTGGCATTACCCTCGGCCAAAACAATTTGCACTAAAAGAAAAGCGCAAAAAACAATTACGGCTAATGTTGCTGTTTTCCTCATAATAGCTTTTTGGCACCAATTTCAAGGCGTCTCACTGTTTCTTCCTTTCCTAATACCTCTGCAATTTCATAAGGACTCGGAGACTCACGCTTGCCAGATAGTGCTGCACGCATTGGCCATAAAATCTCTCCTTTGCCCGCTTCTTTTGTAAGTGGAGTAAGCGCAATTTCTAAATCAGAAACGCTAAATAATGAATTGTCTTGTTTTTTAAGAATCTCAGAAATTTTTACTAAATTTTCTTTAATTTTCTCTTTTGGAACATTTTTCCATATAAGTAATTCTGACGCGTATTCTGGAAGATTAAAAAAGAAATCAGCGAGTTCAAAAAAATCATTTAAAGTTTTCATGCGACCCTTCTCTACGTGCAAAATTCTTTTAAGATTTCCAGTCGCAATTTTTATTCCTTTTTCAATCAGCCTTGGCACTAATAATTGAACAAGATCGTCATCGCTAAAATTATTTAAATATTTAGCATTTAACCATGTAAGTTTTTCTTCATTAAAGATAGCTCCTGCTTTTTGGACGCGGTCAATATCAAATTCACTTACTAACTCTTGAAGTGTCATTATATCTTTCTCCTCTTTTGGATGCCAACCTAAATAAGCGATAAAATTTGCAATAGCTTGTGGAAAATATCCTAAATCACGATATTTCAAAAGAGAAGTTTCTACATATCGTTTTGAAAGCTTGCTTCGGTCAGGCGAAAGTATCAAAGGCAAATGAGCAAAGTATGGTATATCAAACCCAAGAGCTTCTTGAATTAATATTTGTTTCGGAGTATTTGGAATATGATCTTCGCCTCGGATAACATGAGTAATTTCCATTGTGGCATCATCCACTGTTACGGCAAAATTATATAAAGGGCTAAACCCAGTAGGCAAAACTTTTGCGATTGCAATATCACCAATTAATTTTGAATCAAAAGAAATCTTTCCGCGTATTAAATCATCGAATTCAATAATTTTATCTTCCACCTTAAATCTAATAATTTCAGGATTTTTACCCTCTGGCGCCAAAACAAGATCCCGACATTTTCCTGAATATTTTAATTGAATGCCTTTTGATAACTGTGATTTTCTCTCGCTGTCTAATTCTTCTTTTGAACAATAGCAGTAATATGCCTTTTTTTCTTCTAAAAGTTGGTTTAAATATTTTTCATAAATATCTAGTCTCTCACTCTGTCTATACGGCCCATATGCACCTTTAAAATTCTGAATTCTGAATTCTGAATTCTGAATTTGAGCCGCTTCGGCGATTGGTCCTTCATCCCAATCAATACCTAGCCACTTAAATCCATCAAATATTTCTTGTTCATATCTAGTATCTGATCGCTCTAAGTCTGTATCCTCAATCCTTAAAACAAAGACGCCATCAAAATGCCTAGCATAGAGCCAATTAAATAAAGCAGTGCGAGCTGTACCTAAATGAAGTGGCCCCGTTGGAGACGGCGCCATTCGGACACGAACTTGTTTAGTTGTTGTATCTTTTTTCATTATAATTCCCTTTATTTTATGGCTATTATTGGCTATTGACAAACTTATTTATTGTATGATATACTAACAATAGTCGAGAATATGGGTCCCTCGAGCAGGCTCACATGCCTAGAGTGCTGTGAGATACTGTGAAAGCTTCTATCTCCGACGGGAGATAAGACCCACCCCCCAAAGGGCCATATCGATATCATATGGTTCCCGGGGGGGTCTTTTTTTATTTAATAACTTTATTGGTTATTTAACATACCACATCCTAAACCCTAATGGCTAGTAACTATTTTTAAAATCTCTTCGGCAACTAATCTTGCGGCATTAGGTCTGGCAAACTTTCCTGCTGCTTCTTTCATTTTTAATTGAGTTTGTTCATCGCTTAAAATTTTTATAACTTGCGCGTGGAATAAATTTGGCATCAAATTACCCTGCTCCATAACAATAGCCGCTCCCGTTCCAGCATATTCATATGCATTTGCTTTCTGGTCTTTGGCTTCGGGAAGTGGAATTAAAATTGACGGTTTACGAAACGCAGCAATTTCAAATATTGTTCCCGCTCCTGATCTCGCTATAACTAAATCAGCGGCGGCATAAGCAACTTTCATAGCTTCAACTGTATCTAATAATGGTACAATTCTAAATCTAGATTGTTCTTCTGCGGTATAACTCTTAAGTAAGAAATTAGATTTCTCTATTGCATCTTTATAATTTTCTTCCCCAACCTGATGAAGAATTTGAAAGCGAGCAATTAAAAAATCTAGGTTTGCAAAAATAGAATCATTTATTCGTGTGGAACCTTGTGACCCACCAAGAATTAGGAGTACTGGCATTTCCGGACTAAATCCTAATTGTAACTTTGCAGAATCTAAACTTGGTATATTTGTAAAAAGTTCATTTCTAAGTGGATTGCCCACGAGTGCTATATTATTTTTTTTAAAATACTGCGCAGCACCAGAAAAAGCTATACCAACTCGAAGTGCCATTCTAGCACAGATAAGATTTGTGCGCCCTGGCACTACATTTGACTCTTGAATAAAAACGGGGATGCGATAAAATCTTCCCATCACGACCACAGGAAGAGCTCCGGGGCCTCCAGTTGAATAAATAATATTTGGCATTAAAAAGAAAATCTTAACCCAAGCCTCAAAAAAGGAATAAATAACTTTAAATGTATCGAGGTAATTTAGTATTGAAAAATAATTTCTGTATTTACCTCCTACAATTTTTACCACCTTAATATTCTCTGCTCTTAGTGTCTTTTTATAATCTCCATAGCTACCACAATAAACAATATCTAGTGGAATATTATTTATATCAGAAACATTTCTAAGTTCCCTCGCAACGGCAATAAGCGGATAGATATGCCCACCTGTACCTCCGCCTGTTAATAGAATACGTAACATAAAAAATAATTTATAATTATTAATTTACAATTTTTATTTAATGATTCAATTAATGAATTCTCAAACGCTTGTAAATATTATATTGGAAATTAAATGTAAATTGTAAATTGGAATTTGAAAATTTATACTATGAATACCTAGAAATATTAACAGTTATTCCTGCCATTGTCATAAATGTTATAAGCGAACTAGAACCATAGCTAATAAAAGGTAGTGTTACTCCAGTTAAAGGAATGAGTCCAGAAAGTGCAGCGATATTTACAAATGCTTGAATTCCTAAAATAGCTGAAAAACCAACTAATAATAATTTTCCGAATTCATCGCCCATATTCCGAGATATCAAAATACCTCGCAGTACTACTACAAAGATAAAAGATACTAAAATTGTTGCTCCAATGAAACCCAACTCTTCACCAATAATTGCAAAAATTGAATCCCCAATTGATTCCGGCAAATAAAGATATTTATTTGTAGATTTTCCAAAACCTACCCCTGTTATACCTCCGGCACCCAAGGTTATAAGAGACTGCCTTAAATGAAAACCTGCGCCTTGTGGGTCTGCTTCTGGGGTTAAATATGCCATAACACGATCGAGTCTATATGGGGTAAAATATATTAATACACCCAGCACCGTTATTGCGAGAACCATTAGAAGGCCGATATACGCGAACTTTGCGCCACTCATAAAATACATAATTAACGCCGAGAGAAGAACAATAAATACAGTACTTGTGGCAGGTTGAGCGAAAAGTAAAGCCCCAATAAAACCAGAGATCAACATAAAGGGCAAAAAACCACTTCCAAATTTTTTTACTCGACTATCTCTTTTTGAACTACTAAGCCACGCGGCCAAATATACAATAAAAATTATTTTTAAAAATTCGGATGGTTGGGCAATAATTGGCCCTATCTTTAGCCATCTAGTTGATCCACCAAGTGTCGTTCCATAAGAACTAAAAAGTACCAATATTAATAAAACAATATTTACAATAAGTAAAAAAAGAGCCCAGCGTTTATAATTTTTATAATAAATTAAATAACCTAAAATAAATCCTATAATTCCTAAACCAATTCCCTGAACTATCTGATTTTCAAGATAATAATACGTATTATTAAAACGAATTTTGCCTATATCAGATGATGCTGAAGCGAGAGCAAAAAGACCAAATATAACTAAGCAAAAAAAACCAGCTATTAGAACATAATCGGGCCTGTGGCCATGTTTATTGGTAAGTAATAGTTTCATGCGATAATAAATTTACAATTTTCACTTAATGCTTAAAATTCTTAATTTTTAAATATTGAAAAATTGAAATATTGAAAATTAAATGTAAATTGTAAATTGAACATTAAAAATTATATATCCCCTTATGCTTTACGCAATATCTCTCCCGATCTTCCTCCAATTAAAACCTTATTTTCTACAGAGTGATTTCCATTTACAAACACATGCTCTATTTCAGTCCCAGATTTTTCGTTATGCGAAAATATTGTGATATCAGCTTTCATTCCCTCTTTAAGGAGACCTCTATTTTTTAATCCGTAAAGTGATGCTGGAATTGATGTTAATTTAGCTATGGCAACTTCGATACTTAGAAGTTTTTCAGCAAAAACCAAATCTAAAAACTTAGTAAAAGTTTTTGTTGAGCGATCAGACTTAAACTTACCTAAAGGTAAACTTTCGGCATTTGAGCTAACAAGCGCTTTTTTGTGGGCTAAAGTTTTTTTAACAAGTTCATAATCTATATTTTCATATAACACAGTACATTTTAAGCTGGTTAACTCCATCAGTTTCAATAATCCTTCTTCGACAGATATGTTTCTTTTTTCGGAAAATTCTCTAAGTGTTTTTCCTTCAAGATATTCGAACCGAGGCGCAGAGGCTATCGTTATTTCTCTGCCACCTTCTTTAAAGTGTAGGTGAGAAATAATTTGCGCGCGGTTAGATTTATTTTTTACATTTTTTAGCATTATTTCTATTCCACCATTTTGCGCCCAATTAGGCAGAAAATGATATATCGGAACATGGCTCATTTTGAAAGGATATAAATCAAAATATATTGATGTATCTTGGGCGGACTCATCTAGCATTTGGATTGCCTTATTATACTCTAATTCGTAACCAATGAGTGGCCGAAGATGATTTATTAAAACCTTAGACTTAGTTTCTTTTGCAATATCAATTGTTTCTTTAATAGAAACCAAAAGGCCATGACCTTCATCTCGAAGATGAGTCGCGTACACTCCCCCATGCCTAGAAACAACGTTGATAAAATGCGTAAGCTCAGTATGTGGAGTATTTCTAGCATGGACGTATCCAAGGCCTGTTGATAAGCCGTAAACACCTTCTTTAATAGATTTCTGCAATATTTTTTCAAAGACATCAAGTTCACTATTTGTTAAATCTCGTATGCTTTCGCTAAGTAATGATCTACGAATAGTACTGTGACCTACAAGCGTACCAAAGTTAACTCCCAAACCACGCCTCTCTAAAACTTTTAGAAATTCGCCAACGCTGTTCCAATCAATATTAAGTTTTTCAGTTTCACTCGCCCATTTTCTAATTGAAATAAGTTCGCCATACATAAGCGGAGCAAGAGAAGATCCGCAAAGACCACCAAAGATTGTAGTAACTCCTTGAAGTAAAAAATCTTGCTGCTGCGGATTTGAAAATAGTGATAAGTAATGATCAGACGAAGTATTTACATCAATAAATCCTGGACTTACGTAATTTTGAGATGCATTTATTATGTTTTTTGCTTTTTGACGCCCTAAATTACCTATAGCAGATATAACATCATTTTTTATAAAGATGTCACCTGTAAATGGAGGTTTTAACGTTCCGTCAACTATAGTTGCATTTTTTATTAAGGTGGTCATCCGGGTAGTAGAAACTCGATAATTTTATATTATACCATCCTCAATCAACCACTTCCTATAAGACTTTTGTCATTGCGAGGGCGAAGCCCGCGGCAATCCAGGAAATAATGAGATAAATCTGGATTGCTTCGTCGTTCCTCCTCGCAAAGACGAGATTATAAAGAGTAGTGGTTAATTGGGGATGGTATAATGTGCATTGACTTTGTGTGGGTAGCACTATGGCATTTAGCCACAAAACTCTCGTAATTTTAGCAAACAATCGAGTTTTCACTACCCGGTCATACACAGATATTATACCATATCTTGGCCACTTTTTTGTTTACTCTACGCAGTAATTATGATAATTAACTGATCCCCAAAACCAATCTCGATAAGAAAAATAACACAACGCCAAGGCCGCTAAAAACCGCGGAGATAATCCAAAATCTCATAGTGATTTTGCTTTCATGCCATCCCAAGGCTTCAAAAT
>JAUXUB010000030.1 GCA_030680955.1 bacterium
AAATATATGGACCTTCCTTAAAAAAAATTAGAAATCAAGGGCTTTTTAAACGTTATCTTGAAGAAGAAAAGTTGTTGATTCCAAGCATACAAAGCGTCAAAAAAGTTGACTTTATAATAGCGAAACCCGATTCACATGCGAGCGGTGGCACAACAAGTGAAACAACTATAGCTTTTTTTGATAATATACCAAAATTAGTGATAGCAGGTGTGCATGCAGAAAATCTTGTAAATAACGACTCTACTTTTATTATACGAATGATGGTGGGTGGTCCAAGCTTAATTTTTGAAAAAGAGGTTGACGTTACTAACTTTGTAGAAAATAACTTGGTCACATTTAAAAAAGGGCGGCAAGCCATAAAAAAATTAATACTAAAAATAAAAAAGAGAGATCCTTTTGTAAACGACTTTCCACGGCCCTTACATCATATTGCTTTTGAAGGTAAGACTGTTATACTTTTAGGAAGACCTGGCTGCGGAAAAGGTACTCAAGCCAAAATGTTACGCGGGCTGGCAGGTTTTAAATATATTGGATCTGGCAGAGAGTTAAGGCGACTTGGCGCCAAAATAAAAATTCTTGGTGAAAGTTTAGCAGAGGGTAATTTGGCGCCTGAAATTATTATTCACTTTCTCTTAACAAACTATTTAATCCATCTTGAAAAATTTGAACCTGTAGTGCTGGACGGAACACCTCGTAAAATTGGCGAGGCTAAAGCTCTCATGGAACTTTTATCTATACTAGGTAGAACTCCTCAAGTTTTTGTAATTGATATTAATAAAGACTTGGCAGAAAGACGAATTGCCACAAGAAAAAATTGTGATTATTGCGATATTTCTTTTTCTGAAAAGCAGTTTAATTTAACAGAATGCCCAGAATGTAAAGCCAAATTAAAAATAAGACCAGAAAATTTAAACAAAAAGTCTATTCAAAAAATACTTAAGTGGCACGAAACTGAAGTTGTACCTGTAATAAATTATTTTGATAAACGTGGATTAGTCAAAAGAATTCCTGGTAATAAAAGCCGAGAAGCAATATTTAAGCATATTTTAAATCACTTAAAAATATAATCATTATGTCTAATAAATATAATTCGCGTAAAAAAAGTAATCTCTATTTTATTATTTTTATAGCTATTCTAGTTTTGGTTTTTGTATATTATTTTTGGTCAGTTGAACAGCCAGGTAATCTAGATTCTTTTGCATCATGCCTCAAGGAAAAAGGGGTTGAATTTTATGGCGCATGGTGGTGTCCACATTGCCAAAATCAAAAAAAATTATTTGGTAATTCTGTTAAATTATTACCATATGTGGAATGTTACATCGAACCTGATGCTAATAATCAATTACAGGTTTGTAAAGATAAAAATATCACGGGATATCCAACGTGGATATTTGCGGATGGCTCTATTTTATCTGGTGAAATATCAATAGCTACTTTATCTGAAAAAACTGGTTGTTCTGCAAGCCCAGATGCCACGCCATCATCTAATATTCTAAATTCAAATTCGCCAGAGCCAACGGTTCTTAAATAAAATAATGGTAGATATTACAAGTACAATTACATACTTGCTTTCGATTGGAACAGTTATTGTAGATCTATTCATTATATTTGCCGTTTTTCTAATTTTAATAAAAGAAAAATTACCTGACTTTATAGATAAGGCTATACAAAAGTTTTGGTTACATATTTCACTTATAATTTCTTTAGGAGCTTCACTTGCAAGTTTCTATTATTCCGAAATAGCTAAATTTGAACCGTGTACACTTTGTTGGTATCAAAGAAGTTTTATGTTTCCATTAGTTTTTCTTTTTGGGTTGGCTATTTATAGAAAGGAAACATTCATTAAGCCTTATGTCAAATTAATGGCTATATTGGGCTCTCTCATTGCCATTTATCACTATCTTTTACAAATTGGTGTTACTACAATTGCACCGTGTTCACTTACGGTAAACGGTGTTTCTGCTTGTGTGCAAAGACCCTTTATAGCTTTTGGCTATATTACAATTCCAATAATGTCGCTTACGTCTTTCTTGCTTATACTCGTAATTTTAAAATTGTCCGAAAATTCAGAAACGCAATAAAATCTTTCTCTTAATTTGTGTTGTCTTGAAGTAATAAATCGGTATATTTAATGATATCTCCTGCGCCCATAAGAACTAGCGTATAGCTTGTAGCTGTTAGCTTGTAGTTTTTTAACATATCAGATATTATTTTTGCAATATTATTTGGATTCTTTAGATAAATAACTTTCTTATCCGGATATTTTTTTTGAATCGCTTTAGCCAAAAATTGCGAGTTCATTCTAGATTCTATATTCTTAATTTCCTTCAGCTTGAGCTTGGGACGAAGGCCTAATTTTTTTTCACGGCCAGGAACCTTATAGATTGGTAGCAAAATAAGAAAATCAGCATCTCTGAAGGCATCAACAAAATCATTAAATAAAATGGTGAGTCGTTCTACTTGATGTGGCTGGAATACGCAAATTAAATTATTATTTTGCTTAGCAATTTCAGGTAACAACATTCCAACATTCTCAAGAATGTTGGAATGTTTATTATTGTTATTTTTTAAAGCGGCTAGTGATGCTTTTATTTCGGTAGGATGATGCGCATAATCGTCGTATACGGCAAGCTTATAGCTCTTAGCTGATAGTTCTGATGTTTTTGATAACTTTAGTTGTATGTTGTTAGTTGTAAGTTGTAAGTTGCTCCTAAATTCCAGGCGGCGCCACGTTCCTTTAAAATTCTTTAGGGTCGCATAAATAATTTGATCTTGTATTTTAATGGCCTTAGCCAAAACAAAACTTCCACTGGCATTTGATATGTTATGCTCTCCTAATAAAGAGGGGAGTAGTTGGAGAGATGAAAGACCTTTTAGATGTTCGTTTACGTCGTACCAATAAATAGAAACTTTTTTTGGTTTGCAGATTTTTATAATTTTATTTTCAAGACTTTTTGTATTTTTATCTGCACTATTTAAAACTAAGATACCGTCATTCTGAATATTAGATATGAATTTTAAAAAAGATTTTTTTACACCTGCTAAATTTATATACGTATCTAAATGTTCTTTGTCGATGTTAGTAATCAACGCGGCAAAAGGGGAATAATGATGAAATGCTCTTCCATATTCATCCGCTTCAAGCACAAGGAAGTCCGACTTCCCTAAGGAAGTCCGACTTCCTAAGATTGAACCAGATCGAAAATTTGTATTTCCAAATTCCTTGACTCTTGTACCAATAATAACAATTGGATCTAATCCCGCATTAATTAATATCATAGACATTAATGCAGTCGTTGTACTTTTCCCATGTGAGCCGGCTATCGCAACGGTTTTATATTGTTTTGTAAGTTCGCCAATAACCTCTGGATAGGAAATTGGAACAATGCCTCTGCGCTTAGCCTCTTTAATCTCTACGTTATCTGCCAAAATTGCTTGATTATAGACTACCAAATCAAGTTTACGTGGCAAATTAGCCTTTTTATGACCAATTTTTACCTTAATACCTTCGCGCCTTAATTCCTTCAGTATTTTACTGTCTTCTAAATCTGAACCGCTTACAGACGATCCTGTGGCCTTAAAATAACGAGCGAGAGCAGACATTCCAATACCGCCGATACCAATAAGATAGACTTGTTTATATTTCATCATTTGTTATATTATACATAGCAATTTAATATTTTGGAAAGGGGTTAGTAGGATGACGATTAAAAAAGAAATTCTCAAAAAGGCTCTTGATCGAGCGTCCGCCGAAATACATAGCAGACCAGATTGGATGAAACCAGTCCGATCCCAGGGAGGCGATAATATCGATAAGGATATTACAAATTTGTCATTGGAAATACTCCAAAAAGAAGTAATGAGGCTCCGACAAATAATTCGCGCTCACCGAGATACTAATGGCGATGATCGCTGTTGGAAGGATGATGACCTACTATATAAATTACTGCCAGAAGAAGAATGTAAATTAAATGAATTCACGCACGAAGAAAAGGCAATACTCATGGCACGGTGTAGCCGTTTCTGGGATACAAGACGATATCCAGCAAATCAAGGCAAAGTACATGAATGGGGTTCTGTTGCTCGCCAAGGTCTTTATAGACATTTTAAAGGAGGTTTATATCTTGTTCACGGCGTAGCTTTAAATTCCGAAACTGGTGAGCGAGAAGTCGTTTACCGTCCGCTATGTGGTAGTTTTGAGCTAATGGTAAGATCAGAAAAATCATTTATAGAAGAAGTTGATAAATCAGAATTTAATTACAAAGGGCCACGTTTCCAATTTGTTAGTGAGATGTCTTAAATTAATATTCTTGCTATTCTTTCATTATTTGTTATATTATACATAGCAATTTATTACATAGAAAGAGGATAAAGAAATATGACGGATTATTTAGGATGCGACCCGAAACCTTCACTAGAAGATGATTTAGCAAAGAAAGAAACAATTCGGACTAATAAAATAATTTTAATTTCATTCGCCGTTTACTGGTTAATAATTCTTCTAATGTATATCACGTATCAATTAAAATATTCTGAATAAGTGAGCGATGGGGAAGGGGCCTGAAATAGGCCTTTTTTATTTATCCCACACATAAAGTGATTATATATGTGTGGGGGATTTATCTCTATCTATCCTAATTGACGCACAATATACCTTTTATGTCATTTGTAGATAAATGATAATACTATCCCCAATTAACTACTACTCTTTTAATCTCGTCTTTGCGAGGAGGAACGACGAAGCAATCCAGATCTATCCCGTTATTTCCTGGATTGCCGCGGGCTTCGCCCTCGCAATGACAAAAGTCTTAGATGATATAAAAGGTCAGATTCGTTTTATAACAGTTTCACCTTAACTTGTTTATATTTTTATTATGGAAACAAAGCGCGCATCCACCTAACGCTATCTGTAATTTGTGCGAGATAATTTAATAACATTGTACTAATTGATTTAATATAAATAATAAGCGCTGGACCAGTTTTTGAAATCCATTCACTTGTTGACGATGAAACCGTAAGTAATGCATTTAAATATTCAGTAGACATAATTCAAAACTACACATTAATAATTTATTTTTTCTTTTCACTTAGTATTTCCTTTGTAATTATCCTATCATCCCATGGAATTTTATCCGCTCCAATAATCATAGACTGTTCGGAACCCTTGCCGGTAATTAATACGAAATCCCCTAAATTAGCCAGTGACAGAGCCTTCCTAATCCCCTCTTTTCTGTTTTCTATTAAAAAAAGATTCTTATCTATTTTCATTCCAGCAGACTTAGCGCCTTCTGAAATTTCATTAATTATTATACCAGGAGCTTCTTCGTATGGATCTACATTTGATACCACCAAATAATCGGCTCTTTTACCAGCGATTTCTCCCATAATTGCCCTTTTTGATTTGTCTCGTCCGCCGCCTTCTCCTCCTATTAACAAAATAATTTTACCAAATTTGTTTATTGCCTCTATAGAATCCAAAAGTGCGTTTAGGCTTTCTTTTTCATGAGCATAATCAACAATAACCATAAAAGGACTAGATTGGATTATTTCCATTCTCCCTGGGATTTTTATTAAATTTTCTAATCCTTTAATGACGTCCTCCGAATTTAATTTAAGAACCTCACCGATAATAATTGCAGGCAGTGCATTTAAAACGTTGAATTTACCAGCTATTCTTAAGTTCACATCATTATTATTTATTGTAAAAGAAACTCCTTCAATGCTTTCTTTAATAGAAACTGCCCTTACGTCTGCTGGATTTATAATACTGAAAGTAAAAGTTTTATCAGCTTCAAATTTTATAAAATTATTAACTTCACCAGAATCAGCATTAGCTATAATTGTTTTTGGAATCAATCTTTGTAAAATAGTTTTTCTCTTTTGCTTGTTTAATAATTTAAAAACTTTTTGCTTTGCCAATCGATAATTTGCGAATGTTCCGTGTGACGCTATATGCTCTGCCGTTAGATTAGTAAATACTAAAATATCGTAATTAATGCCTCTATGTCGCGATTGAATTATTCCTTCAGATGTTATTTCTATAATTGCAGCCTTACAGTTATTATTAACCATTTGTCTTAACATTTTTTGAATCACGAGGGGACTTGGCATTGTCATGTGATACCTATTTAAAAATTCTTCATCTCCAATTCGAAAATTAGCAGTGCTTAGTAATCCAGTTTTAATTCCAGCGCCAGTAAGACCTGCCCATACAAAATTAGCAGAAGACGATTTACCTTTAGTGCCAGTAACACCAATTATAATTAACTTACTTGAAGGAAACATGTAAATAATGGCTGCTAAATAAGCCTTTAAATAGTGATAAAAATATAGAATAAACTTAGGTAGTATTTTTTTAATTAGTTGCTTCATTTATTTAATTTTAAACTATTATATCATCCTCAATTAACCACTTC
>JAUXUB010000031.1 GCA_030680955.1 bacterium
AATATAATAAAAACTAATTAATATCTCCGCTTGTCGAAGACTTACCTAGATTTTAAGTCAAAATTTTACCCTTCGACAGGCTCAGGGAATAAAATTTTGACTAATATTCTAATTTTGCAAAAGGTCTAATGTAAATTTCAGCCTTTTAACTATTTTTAAGAATATCTATTAACTTACTACCAAGATTTTCAAGATCTTTATCTTTTCGTAAATACGCAACCGCCCCAAGTTCGTGAGCAAGATTTTCTTCATTTATGGTTCCTGGCCAAGGCGCTGATAAACTAGTTAGAAATGCAACTTTAATTTTTTTAAGTTCCGGGTGGCTTTTTAGATCTATTATGGCCTCTGTGCCACTGATCCTCGGCATGTTTATATCCAATAAAATCAAATCTGGCTTAAGAGCCATTGCCTTTTCTAGCATGTGCTCCGCTTCATTTGTTATCTCTACTCTAAAACCAGCTTTTTCAAGCTTGTCAGTAATAATTTCTAGTATATCAGCTTCATCATCGACAACTAGAATGAGGGGCTTATACATTGTTTACTGATTAATTCCACAAAGTTCTTTAAGGTGTGCAACTGCAAGATTAAGATCATCCGTCTTTCTAATAAAATCCATAGCACCAATTTCTTGTGCATACTTCTTGTCTGAATCACCTAACTCAAGAAGTGGCTCACCATGATTTGTCATAAATACAACCTTAAGTTTTTTAAGTTCTGCATCTTCTTTCATTTTCATAAAGGTTTCTAGCCCATTCATCTTCGGCATCATAAAATCTAGAATAACTAAATCTGGCTTTATTGTTTTAAGTTTCTCTAATCCTTCTACACCGTCTCCCGCTGATTGCACATCAAATCCACCTGCGGTTAACTTTGCAGTCAATATTTCTCTAAAATCTGCCTCATCCTCTACTAATAAGATTAATGGTTTATTCATAATTAGTTGATTAATTAATATCTAAATTATACCACAATACAAAAATAAACGCGCAAGTAAGCGTCAATGAGCTATTTTATTAAAAAGTTTTAACCTATTGATTACTATTTTTTTAACTTCTTGTCTTGCAGAAGCTAATATTTTATATGGAGTTACCTCATTTGCGTCAGCTTTAAACGCTTCCTCAATACCCTTACGCCAAGCCACACGTATTTCAGTATTTATATGAATTATTCTTATTCCAGCCTCTATTGCTTCATTAAAATCTGAATCAACAATCCCAGATCCACCATGCAAAACAAGGGGAACTCCACATGCTTCTGCGATTTCTCTAATACGATTTATCTTAAGCCTTGGATTTGGCATATTTTTCAACATTCCATGGATATTGCCAACGGCAGGCGCAATCAAGTCTATCCCAGTTTCGGTAACAAATTTTTTTGCCATCTCCGCGGAAGGAAGCGCACTTTCATCAGTAAGGGCACCCTCGGGAAGAGAATCTAAAAGTTTTGACGAACTGCCAATATAACCAATTTCGGCTTCAACTAATATATTAGGATTTATACTACGTGCAATTTCTGCCGCCGCTTTTGTTTGTTTTATATTTTCTTCAAATGAAAGTTTTGCGCCATCAAAGATCACCATATCAAATCCCGCTTCTGCCGCTTTTTTGATTCCATCTAATGTATATGTGTGATCAGCATTTATAAATATAGGATAGTCGTATTCTTCTCGTAAACTCTTGACAAGCGCCGCGGCTTGCCGAACTCCAACAAACCCCCGCTCGCCTTCTGAAAGCCCAATTATTACTGGCAGATTAAGCTCTCGTGCCGCATCAAAAATTGCTAGTAGTGCAGCTATGTCTGAAATATTAAAATGACCAATAGCGATTTTTTGTTGTTGCGCATCTTTCAAACATTCACGTAAGTTTTTCATAATGTATCTATAAAAATAATAATATATCTTAAATGTAAAATCTTTTATCTCAAATATAAATCTAATAATCTGTTAATATTTTCAGAAAGATTTTAATTTTGATATGTACTTTTGAGATTTAATTTTTTAGATTTGATTTTGTTTAGTAATTAGAAATTAGAAATTCTCTTGCTACGCAAGAGAGATATATCCTTTATCAAAATTATCTACAATTAATCTTTCTGTTTCTTCGTAACCAAAATATTCCATAAAAATCTGATTCCAAAGTGCTTCTTGATGATGATACAAATATTTAACCATATCTTTTTGTTTCACAAGAGACATGACTGCGTCTATTAAATTGAACGAAACTAAGTCTTCAATGCCAGAGTCATCTGTAAAATAATCACCAACAAAATCCAAATCTTTCCAAAAATCTAATCCCAATTCGTTGTGGTCGCCCCCAAGATGGGCAATATCCTGCGCTGCCTTTGTCCAATGAATTGCCTCCGGATTTACATGCGGTTCGAACAACCGCCAATCAAAAAGATCGTCTTTTGCTAAATATCTTTGCACTATCATCCATTTTTTGCCTCTATCCTCTTCTTTAAAGCGCTCATCTAGGACATCGCCGCGTAAGGCCGAAGCAAGCTTAGCGGAATAATCTGCTGGATTTTCTTTGGCATATTTCCGGAATAGATTAGAATAGAAATTAACTTCATGTAAATAATGAAGCACTAAACTAAAAAGTCGCATAGTCTCGCCTGATGAATCAATTGGAATTGGAATTATAAAAATAACACCGAGCTCTTTAAGATGGCTCACATTGTGGTGCTTCTTTTTTAAAAATTTCGATGCAACGTTTAGCCACTCGCCATGCAAAACTTTTACTTCAATATCTCGCTCTTCAAAGTCAGCGGGGGTAACATTTTTAAGTTGTTTAAAGAATATATTGTTTAACCAATCTTTATCTTCTACAAAACGAAGTGCGCTATAAATTTCAAACAAGTCATATTTTTTAAGAAGCTCTTCTGGTTTTTGGACTTTAAAATAGGCCATCATATTTGGCGGAGGCTCATTTATAAAAAACTCATGAGCAACTTCTCTCTTTAAGAAAAAACCTTTGGGAATCTTTGCGAGGCTAATAGCTGATGCAATCAAAACACTTGCACCTGTTTCCCTTTCAAAATTGGTAAACCAAAAATGTTCAGAGAGCTTCTCATCATCTAACTTGGCTTTCTTTATAAGAGCGCTATAAATATCTTTGGAATTGAGTTCCTTCACGCGAAGCTGCTTCATGCGATCAGCCATTAGAGCTTCATTCTTTTCTATAATTTTCTCTAAACAATTATTTTTGCCAATAACTGCAGAAAGGCGCTCGTCTACAATACGCACAACATCTTTATCTGTTCGCAGTATTTTTGCTATTTTTTCATATGGCGTATTAGTTTCAACTTTCATCCCGTTAGAGATAGGACATCAAAGATGACCGTAACTCGTTTAATTTGTTTGCAATCGACGTTTTATTTTTGGCAGACATTAAGTTTCTCATAAATATTATTTGGTTATCTCTAATGGGACTCATAATCCGTTTTGTGCTTTTATATCATTAATTATATCTCCAATACTAAACTCATGTTTTGGATAATGTTTATTTGCACCCAATCGCATATATTCATCTACGGTTTCCTGGTCCGCAGTAACTGAAACAATATATACCGGAATTTTCTTAAATTTTTCGTCTTTTTTAATTATTTTTAAAAAATCGAGGCCCGTTTCATCCTCTAAAAGTAAGTGGTCAAGCCAAATTAAGTCTACCCAACCAATATCTTTAAGGGCATTCAATGCTTGCTTGGCACTTCTTGCAGTAACCACATCAAAACCACTTAAAACTAATTTTTTCTGAAGCGCCATCAAAAGAGGCGTTTCGTCTTCTACCACTAAAATTGATTTTTTATTATCTGTCATAATAACATAATCTGAATTTACGAATTTTTAACGAATAATACAAATCTAGTAATTTTATTCGTTATATTCGTCGATTACATTCGTTGTATTCGCATTACTAATTTATAATTTTTTCCTTTCTATAGATAATTTTCCCCAACGATTAGAATTAAACTGTTTCTTCGTGAGGATTCCTTCCTTTGCGCCAACATATTCTACCACAGAAGTAGCATTCGCAGAACCTAACCGAATTGCGTATTCTATATCCGCTGGTGCCCAGCTTGCAGCTTTTAGCTTGTAGCTTTTAGCATTCCTCATAAGTCCCGCCACAAACCCTGAACCAAAGGCATCTCCTGCGCCAGTTCTGTCTGCAACTTGCTTCTCCTTATAAGTACCAGCTTTATATAAATAAACTCCATCTGAAACCAGAACGCCTCGAGGACCATCGCTCATAACTGCAATTCCTCCAATGGATCGATTAAATTCATAAAAAAGTTTTTGCTCGTCTATTGAATCCATTCCCATTAAAAGTCCAATCTCTTCACGATTACCTTTTACTAGAGTTAATTTTTTCAAAATAGGTTCTAATTTTTTTCTTCCCATACTTAAATAATGGCTAGAAAGATCAATGGCAATTCGTGCGCCATTTTTGTGTAGCGCACTAACCATGTTTTCCATTACTTTAAAATCAATATTTCCGGGCACAATATATGCCCACCTACAATTTAGCTTTCCCTTAGGAATTTCTTTTAATTCCAAATTATTTGCAGCGCCCCGATAAACCAAAACTGTGCGCTCTCCTGTGTCAGCTAGTAGTAGTGTGGAATATCCGGTTCCAAATTTTTTATCTTTCATTGCGAGAGTCGTTACGCCTTCCTTTTTTAAATCTTGAACAATTCCTTCGCCCGGTCTATCATCTCCAATTTTAAAAATAGAGGCGGTCTTATATCCTTGACGCGCAAACGTTACAGCGGCATTTGTGGCGCCTCCACCTGAAGTCAAAACTGGTTTCTCTACTTCAATTTTTCCTCCCCAGACAAAACATTCAGCCACTCCACCAAAAATACCAATATCTTTCAAGTTTTCATTTCGAAACTCCTTAAAGTAACGGCTCTTTAAAAAAACATCGCGCGTTGCTGTTCCAATTGTAATAACGTCATACATGGTTACATTATAACATTTATATATCTTAATTTGTAAATATTATAAAAAAAGCCTGTCGAAGCAATAGGATAATGTCCTATTATAAAAAGCCTAAAATAGGCACTTTTATGATTAGCTTAAGAATACCTCATTGCCAATATATCGTAACCCGGTTACGATATATTGGATGTTAGATTATAAACCCATTGTCTTTTTTTCAAAATATTTTCCAAATAAGTTAACGGGTTTCATATCACCTTTGTAAGCATTAATGATACCACTTATCCCTAGACTTAAAACAACTATCAAAACTAGACCGAAAATCATATTAAGAAACATAAACGCATATTGAAGATCTGCCGGTACATATAAATTAGCGCTTACCCAAAGGATAAAACAAAATATGCTTATTATAAAAAGACCCATGCCTTGTCTTGCATGATAAATCGCAAAAATACTTTGACGTTTTATCATCATTACAAGCAAAAAAAGTGGACCAAAATATGAAAGTACAGCCCAAAGCCAGTTTTCTTCAATGTCTTCCGGAGTGGCTATAATTGATAATTCTTTATTCTGAAAATTGTAAGAGTGCTCGGCCATATTGGGGTAGAAGCATGAATTAAGATTAAAATCGTCATGTATCACAAGGGCTCTTTCCAATTCATTATTCGTTATTCTTAATTCATAATTCACTTACGCCTAATTATCTTTATTAACTGCTCCTATTATATCTTTAACTCCCATTCCATATTTTTTCCCGATTTTGTTTTCGCAAAGCGAAATTACAAAATCGAGGACCCCGTTAAATTTTGCTGACAAAATTTTTTACGGAGCTATTTCTTCCTTCTTATAACCTTTTAAACTGCGGATTTTATCGACTGAACATCCATGCCATATTTATTTATAAGCATATTCGGCGGTTCACCCTCCTAACATTTTAAAATATAATCACTTTCTGCGGATAACTTTTCTAACAGCCCGTATTATGTCCTTCGCCCCCATCCCGTATTTTTCTAAAAGTTGAGAGGGCAATCCAGATTCTCCAAAAGTATTTTGCATACCAATAAATTCTATCGGTGTGGGCGCATGTTTTGCTAAAGCTTCGGCAACTGCTCCTCCTAAACCACCAATTACTTGATGTTCCTCTACTGTAACAACCGCGCCGCATTTCTTTGCCCATTTTGAAATTTCTTTTTCATCAAGTGGTTTAATGGTGTGGCAGTTTAAAACAACTGTACCAATCTTTTCTTTCTCAAGTTCACGAGCAGCAAGCATAGCGTTATATAAAAGTGAACCGCAACCTATGATTACACACACTGGTTTTTTTGACATCCAAAATACTTCCGCTTTTCCAGGCACATAAGGAGTCTCATCAGTTGTAAAAACTGGAGTTTTTTCTCTTCCAAGTCGAATATATATCGGACCCCAAATTTTTGCCGCCATTATCGTAACTTTTTTTGCCTCTATCATATCAGCCGGTACAAAAACTTTCATATTGGCAATAACACGCATGGTAGCAATATCCTCAATTGCCTGATGAGTGGCGCCATCAGGTCCAACAGAAATCCCTGCATGAGATCCTATAATTTTTACATTAGAATTATTGTAAGCAATAGTAGTTCTAATTTGCTCCCAATTTCTTCCCGGAGAAAAAGTCGCATACGATGAAATAAATGTAACTTTGCCAGACACTCCAAAACCAGAACCAACAGTTGCCAAATTTTGTTCAGCCACGCCAATTTCAAAAAATCGTTCTGGGTATTTTTTAGCAAAAGCTTCAATGCGAGTGGACTCGGTTAGATCAGCACAGAGTGCAACAACGTTGGGATTTTCATCTCCAGCTAAAACCAAACCATCACCAAAACCATTGCGAGTTGGCTTTTGTTCTAGGTCATTTTCGAATATTTTTGGTGAAAGATTTGCGCTAGGATAAATTGGCATAAAAATAAATTTAACTGCAAATATAAATTAATGCTCACTTTGAATTTTTCTCCCAAGTGCCTGAAGTTCTTCAAGTGCTCTCCCTGCCTGTTCTGATTTAGGTACAATATTTTCTGGTCCTTCGCCAGGCGGCGTTCCATGCCATCTATAATCTCCTTCCATAAAAGAAACCCCTTTGCCTGGAATGGTGTGCGCAATAATTACAGTAGGTTTTTCATAAATTGCCTGTGCCTCGTATACAGCGTCCACAAATTGCTCTATGTTATGGCCATTAACTTCAATGGTATGCCAGCCAAACGCTTCCCATTTATCTCTAAAAGGTTCGAGTGGCATTATGTTTTCTGTATTCCCATCTATTTGAATATTATTTCTATCTATTATTGCGGTAATATTGCTTAATTTATATTTTCCAGCAAGCATTGCTCCTTCCCATGTGTTTCCGGAGTCGCATTCACCATCAGACATCATGCAATAAAAATGATTCTTCTTTTTATCAAGACGAGAAGCTAGAGCCATTCCACAAGTCTGCGAAAGCCCAGAACCGAGTGGACCAGAAGTAGATTCAATCCCCGGAAGAACCTGACGATGTGGATGCCCCTGAAGGCGTGTATTTATTTTTCGGAGAGTCTTAAGTTCTGCTTTCGGAAAGTATCCGGCGAAGGCCATTGTAACATATAGCACTGGACAAATGTGTCCATTAGAAAGTAACAATCTATCTCGTTCCGGCCAATCTGGATTATTTGGATCATGTTTCAAAACATGAAAATACATGGCAGTAAAAATATCCGCCATACCAAGTGGTCCAGCAGTGTGACCAGATTTAGCCTCCGCGAGAGTCAAAATTATAGTCTGCCGAATTTCATTCGCCAGCACTTCTAACTTTTTTAATTTTTCTTCATGAAGTATTTCCATTTATGTTTATTATACCACAGCCAGCTTTAATTCTTATACCCTTCGTTAGATCTTATTAGATTGTCGTTTAAATAGTAAATAAATGACCATGCTTGGACTACGCTCTTCTCCTAAGACGCTTGTAGATCTTATCACGGTTATCTACAGCCAAAAGTTTAATCGTATGAGTAGAAAGAAATTTAAAACCAACTCGATAATCGCGCGTAATGCGAAAAGAAAACATCCCCTGAAGTGGTGCGCTAAGAGGCTTTGTGTGAAGCCTAGAATCAAAGACATCTTCCTCAAGAATTTCTATAAGTTCTGCTAGTTTACTCTGTGATTCTTCGGGGAGCTTGCGTACGTCCTTAAGGAAGTCCTTGTCATATACAATCTCATTTCTTTGATCTGACATGCTTTAGAAAAGATTCTTTACCTGCAAATTTATAAAGCGATTTTTTGCCTTGAGCTCGCAAAAGCATCTGTTTTACAAAAGATTCCTCATATTCACCTTCTGGATCATTAAGGGGCGTGAATAAAAATTCTCTCATTTCTCGAATGTCATTTTTTAGATCTCCAACTTCTCTATTGAGTTTTTTTATAATAACTTGCGTACTCATAACATAAAAACTATACCAATTTATAATATGAACCACAAGGATTATTTGAAATATGTTTTAGCACTTATTTTACATAGTTATCTTTAACGGAATCTATCGAAAAAACCCGAAGTAAATCCATAAACAAAATAATATTACAAGAATTAAAACGATGTATTTACCCCACCAAGAAAGACTTTTATTACCCGAAAAATCTAAAATTAATCCCGCCATTGTAAAAGCTAGAATATCCAAAAACAAAGTCAAATAAATTCCACCCCAAACGCCAGAAGACAAATAACCATTTGTTATCAACGATAGGACTGTAACCGGTGCAGATAAAATTATTCTCACTGAATCTCCAATTGCAAGGCAAGAACCTGAAACACCGGCAAAATACGAACCACTGCAATATCACGTTATAAAAAATAAGACTACAATAACCACCAACCCCAAGAAAAAACCCCGATATACGTATTTAAATGTCATAAAAATTTATAAAATTAATAATAATTTCTTATCCTCAATCTTATGAGTTTCGCTTTCTAAAAATATAATTTCTCACTTTCAAAATACCTATTTACATCTATATCTATTATACCACAGCACGCTACTATATTTCTTACATTTCTTACATCTCCTCTAAAGCAAACTCTTAAATTCTTCGTCAGTAAGTCCAGCGTCACGAATAATACCTTTCAGCGTGTAAGGGTTTAGTCTTTTATGACGAGGAATAATAATCTTCATTCTGCCATTCTTTAGTCCATAATGCTTTCCGCCGCTTTTTGAAATCAAAAACCGACCTTAGTAAAAGCCTTGATAGCGCGCTCAGAAGAAACGTCTGTAAAAAGCATGTGATAAGAAGTTAAGTAACCGAGACCTCTACTTCCCGCATTATTGATCCCTTAAGCTCTTCTTTTCCCATTTCAAGATATGTAAGAATAGCATCCTTGATATTTTCTAAAGCTCCTTTTTCTGTTGATCCTTCACTATGACAACCCGGAAGTGCTGGGACGTGAGCGTCATACCCATATTTGCTCTTATGAACAATAACAGTGTATTTCATATATTTAGAAATACTAGCATATTTTGATTAAATTTCAAGCTACAATTTTACTTAATTCTTCGTAAGCTCCTTTTGGATTTTTACTATTAAATATATATGCACCCGCTACAAAGAGATTAGCACCCGCTTCCTTAGCCAGTTTTGCAGTTTCTAAATTTATTCCACCATCAACCTCAATAATCGAATCTTGAAACCGATTGCGTAATTTTTTTATTTTCTCAAAAATTCTCTGATCCATCTTTTGTCCAGATGGACCAGGTGTCACTCCTAAAATTAAAAAACCATCAAAATGAAGTGCCTCGCTGTCAGCAGACAGTAATTTTTCTTTTCGAGGCACGGAACCCCGCACCAAAGCCCCACCAGACGCCATGTTCATATCCATAAAATCTTTTTTTTCTAATACCACTCCATCACTAAATTGATTCAAGGGACTTTTAGTGCGCGGGTCAGTATATGCAAACAACCTATCAACTTCTGTTTCAGGTTTGATAGCCAAAAAACATTCTGCATTATATTTTTTGCATTTTTCTAAAATTAAAACTGAATCCTGCATTACTTCTAAATGAACAATTATCCTTTTTGCGCCAGCTCTTAGCCACGCGTCAATATATACTTCGGGATTTTCTATCATCAAATGAACCTCAATCTTGATTCTTGATTCATTATTCATGATACTTGTGAGTTCGTCTGGATTATTCCAAGAAATGTGGGGTGTGAATTTGCCGTCAGAGACATCAATATGAACCCATTTATCCGCCGTAGCTTTAGCGAAGGAGGACGCGCCCGTCCCGCCTTCATCGGGATTAGGGTTTTCCTGCTTAAAAGCTGATGCGAAAGCGATGCGTTTTTTAATACAAGAAAAATCTTCACAGTTAATTGAGGGAATAACAATATTTTGCATAATATTAATCTTATCACAAAAACTCCCACATAAAAGCGGGAGTTTCAAGATGCGATTTTTTGCGAATTAATACCCAAAATCACTCACAAACGAATAAACGTTCCTTGCGGTGCTATCCATCACTTTTAAGACAAGCGCATAAGTGGTCGATGCATAATTAGGTATAAATGTTGGGCCAGGAACCGTTGTAGAGGAAGTGCCTCCAATCAAAGTACCAGAAGCATTACTTAATTGTGGACAAGGTACGGTGCTGGATGGATTTGAAATATAACAACTATTCCACGACCAATTAAATGAGCTCAAATCACCATCCACGTCTTTCGCCCAAGCGCCACCATGAGTATGTACAACACCAATAGGAATATAATGCTGCGAACCGGCGTTAGCAGTCGGGGAACTCTTAACTATTGGGGAAGGCGTAGGATATGGAGTTGGGGTTGGGGTAGCCACAGTATAAGTAAATTCTACTTTTGTGGCGTAGCCTGCTGTAACAGAAAAAACCTTACTACAACTACCATTCACACAAGTTACGGCAGTCGAGCTTCCAACTGTGCAATCCGACTGCGCTCCGCTTAAAAACTGACAAGACCCTGCTTTTTTAGTATAACCGCTTAAATCAGTAACATAAGCAGTATGAGTGCCTGGAGTTTTACTCTGAAACCATGCTGGATTATATGAATTGCTACCAGCTTGGTTAGCTAGCGCATCAACGTTTGCTGAAGTTGTGACTGTTCCCGAAAGTCCAGACCTTAAAATTTCTACTTCACCAAAAGTTGGTGTTGGAGTTGGAGATACAATTGGTGTTGAAGAAGGTGTCGGCGTTACACACGAAAGTATTCCGCAAGAAAGACAGGAACCACCAACATAACTACAATTAACAGGTGGGGTGGCACAAGAAACACAAGATGCTGGTGTCGTCGCATTTGCAATATTAGAAAAGACTGAGAGTTTGTTTCCGCTAACAGTTTTTGCCTTATAATAATATGTTGTGGAAATACTTAGGCCTTGATCCGAATAACTTGTGCTATTTGCTGGGGTAGTCGCTATCAATTTAAATCCAATACTTTTATCTAGGCTCCGATAAATGTTATATCCAGTTTCGTTAGAATTAGTATCATACCAAGTAAGATTAATTTGCGTTGTAGAGATCGGAGTAGCACTTAAGACTGTAGGCTCATAAAGTTTTGCTATTGTAGTAAGCACGCTATTTCCCCCTTGTCCCATTAATAATACACTTCCCAAACCAATCAATACTACCACACCTACAAGTAAATATATTTTTGACATAGGCATAAAATAAATTTTAGTTAATAATAGAAGCGACAAATATAGATTACACTATACAGACAGGGGGGCAATGTGGATAACCCTGCACCAAGCATCAAATATAATTTAGTCTGGTTTGTATGTTTGCAACACGGAACTCGCCTCAATTCGTACAATAGAACTTATTGAATTTCGGCTTTAGTTTAAATATTGCTATTACCTGTACTTAATGCTGATGCGGGGCAGGCTATCCTATTTAAAATTCTCTCCCTCAATTACATCAATTTTGCCAAGACGTCTTTGGTTACGTTCGGCGTTATCAAAGTTAGTGCGAAGCCAAACATCAAGTATCTCGCTGGCTTCTTCTGGTTTTAGCCAATCGGCAGGAAGAGTTAAAACATTGGCATTCTCATGTGCGCGAGATTGAATAGCAACTTCCTTCTTAAAAGCAAGCGCGGAGCGAACTCCTTTATATTTGTTTGCAACCATATCTACGCCATGCCCCGAACCACATACCAAGATACCTTTATGCTCCTCTGGGGAACTTGCCACGCTTTTTGCCACCATTGCCGCAAAATCTGGATAATCGTCAACTTCTACTTCCTCAATTGCACCCACATCAAAAAACTGGACTTTATTTTCAATAAGCCATTTTTTTAAAATCTCTTTTAGTTCAAAGCCGCGATGATCGGCGCCAATATATATCATAAGTATCACTTATTTATAACATAAGGAGCAGAGGTTAAACAACTTGGCCCCTCTGGTGATTTTGATTCGTACTTAGCACAAATTTTAAAATCAGTACCGGTAGAAATCAATTCGTAATAATATTGTTGATTAGTCGCTGGATCAGTCGGTAGATATTTTATACCTATACTAACTGGGCCGCCCACACAATTTAAATCGCTATTTGGCTTAATTAAACTTCCAAGTTTTTCTGGATATTTTTTACAAACATCAAAAAATAATTCTAATCCATTATGAATTTTCTTTAAATCGGAAATCCGCCGACCATCTTGACTCTGCAACCAACTTGCTTTGCTTGGTATGAAATTTAAGATAAAAAAGAAAATAAATAAAAAAGAAACTATACCCAAAATAATTTTTGCATTTATAACTCTCCTATATTTTAAAATGCGTAACTTAATTGCCGATTTGTTTAGAACACGAGTAGTCATTTTTTAAATTATGATTTTTTTACTATTGCTAACAAAACTAATAAAATAACCACCGCAACCGCCACAATTATTCCAAAAATAAAAAATCCAATAATGTATCCTTTCTTTTCTGCGGGCTGAAGAGAAAGTAAAGACGATTTTTTAAGTGCAATATCGCGATACATAAGATACGTATAAATAAGTACATATGGCATAAACAAAGCGATGAAAATTTGAGACGTAATTTGCGACATTAGGTTATAATTCACAATATTTGAGCCGAAAAATACTTTCCCCAATGCAACAATTAAACCCAATGCAAAAGAGATACTAAGAAAAGCCAAACCCAACACAAAAAATCTTCCGAAAACTGGCCAAAAATAACCCCTTAGGTATGCCTTGCTCTTCTTAAGCGCGTTTATTCCTCGCAATTCTTCATGAACAAATACATAACTGGCCAATGAAAACCAGACCATAAAAACCAGACCAGGAATATATAATAAAGTGGCACCGCCAATAAATACAAATAATGTTAATATTCCAACCCAAATAAATGGAAATATTTTAGAAAACGCGAAACGATAAGCATTATAAATAGAAATGGGTTGTGAAATCGCATAAATTAATGCAATTTGATAAGTAATGCTCAACACAAAAGAAACAATGGTGATTATCAAGCTCAAAATTAATAACACTATTGTAGTAACAGTTCCATAATTTGGAATAAATCCAATAACCGTATGAACAAGGCCGACAATAACTGGTATTCCCGCAATGGCGAAAAATGTATCAAAACGCGCACGGTAAATTTCAAACGCTTGATCAAAAAGATCGCCGATTGAAATTAACTTCGGCAAAACCAAAGGTGGTTTAGTGGATTCCAATGTTTGTGCTTCATCCATAGATATTAAGAAATTTACAATACTCAATTTATGCCGATAAAGTCGGGACAATTTACATTTAAATTTCAATGTTTCACTTCAAGATATTTAAAATTGAGAAATTGGATTATCAAGCTTTTCTAAATTCTTCATCACTTACTTGGGCAAGTTCCAATACGCCCAAAAGTGTGCCACGCGTTAACTCTCTATGGAGTGGCACAATTGTAGTAATAATTTTTTCTCCGTCTTTTCTTCTTAATTTTACATGACTACCTTTTTGAGACACAACAAAAAAACCAAACTCACGTATTAAAATTTTTATAACTTCTTTCCCAGAATAGGTTTTAGCCACGAGTTGAAACTTCAATAGAAGTGATAAGTGGAATTTCTTTTGAAAGAGTATTTTTATTCGCTGGCATATCTTCTAGGTAGAGTTCTACAGCTTCCCGAAGATTCTCTTTGGCTTTCTCAATGGTTCTCCCTTGTGTAGTTACTCCAAGTTCAAGAGAGCGAGCAACAAACCATTTTCCTTCTTTTTGAATAATTGCCGTTGATTTATAATGTATCATATAAAAATAATAGCAAATGAGAGTAAGAAAATCAAACTCATTTATAATATTTTACATCTTATAAATTTGCCGCGACTCTCCTCACATGCTCTACTAAAGTTGCGGTGTAACCCGCTTCGTTATCGTACCAAGAAAGTACCTGAGCAAAATCTCCATCCATCAATTTAGTCATCCCAAGATCTATAACTGCACCGTATAGCTCTCCTATAATATCAGTTGAAACAAGCGGCTCATGCGATGCTTTTACGGTTTTGGAAAATCGAGGGGAGTTCGCTCCGATTTCTAATGCTTTATTAAGTTCTTCAAGAGTTGTTTTCTTTTTTAAAAGCACGGTGATAACGCTAATTGAACCTGCGATAACTGGCACACGAAGAGAGACTGCATCAAACTTATCTTTCAACTGTGGCATCGCTTGAACCACGGCTTCAGCCGCTCCTGTTGTTGAAGGCACGATATTTACCGCGGCAGCGCGCCCTCGTCGCAAATCTTTGGAATCCGGCGCATCAACTAATTTTTGCGTAGCAGTATAGCCATGTGTTGTGCTCATTCCCGCTTTAACAATTCCAAACGCTTCGTCCAAGATTGCAAGTACTGGCGCAACAGAATTTGTCGTGCAAGATGCGTTACAAGTTATCGGACCAGTCTTTCCAAAAAGGTCGTCATTCACTCCAACTAGTAACGTTGCGACTTCCCCTTTGGCTGGAGCCGAAATTACAACACGCTTTGCTCCGGCCGTAAGATGAGCTTTAGCTTTTTCACCTTCTGTAAAAAAGCCAGTGGACTCTACAACGACATCCACGCTAAGCTTGCCCCAAGGAAGTGCGCTAGGATCTTTTTCGGAAAACACTTGAACCTTTGTTCCGTCTACGGAAAAAAATCCATCTCCTGATTCAACTTTTTTGCCATAACGACCGTAAACTGAATCGTACTTTAATAAATAACTAAGAGTTGCTGTATCGGTTAAATCGTTTACAGCTACTATATCGAAATCAGGCGACCCAAACGCATCTCTAAAAAATAATCTGCCAATTCGGCCAAAGCCGTTAATCGCAATTTTTGCCATAAAGAATAACCGCTAATATAACTAATACTAGACAAAATACACTAATTTTCTAATTATATATTGTCAGCATTCGTATATTTAGTTTTAAATTTATATATTCGTGATTACTCTCATTATAACCTGTGAGTAGCTAACCAAGCAAGCTAAGTTATTATTTAGAAAGCCCACGAGCCACTTGTAAATATTACAGTAAAATACAATAACATTACGAGAAAAATTCCCATTACACCACCTTGTAGAAGCTTATTTTTGAAAGAGCCTAAAATCATAAAAATCGGAAATATGGCGAATGCATACCTAGCATTACTTATCCCCCACGATAATGATGCGAAAAGAAATAATGAGGCTATAGAAAATAAGGCATATTCCCATCGCATTCTTTTTATACCAAGAATAATTATTAGAAGAGTAGAAAAGGTAAATATAGCATTCCAGCCACGCGTCATCATAAATTCTTGATTTTTATAATTATTAAATTTAAACGTAGCAATTAAATCATCATAAGATTCTTTAAAGGGGACTATCAGATGTTTTGTAGTATTAAAAGATATTTTTTCATTCAGAAAAAATAGATAATCATCATAATAGAATTTATTAATTCCCATGTAAATCACTACTGCTAAAATTGGCAACAAACATAAATAAAATAACTGAAAATTAAACTTTCTGTTTTGATAATAATTATAAATAAAATATAAAAAATAAATTGGTACTAAGACCACCCCAACAATTCTTGTCAAAATTGATCCGAAAGCAAAAAGTCCTGCTGTAAAATAATTTTCTTTTCTCAAATAATAAAAACTTGAAATTGTTAAAAAAAGAAACAGAGATTCAGAATAAACACTTACGGCAAAGTAACTTGTAGGATATAGATTTAGAAAAAGAACAGAAGAAAAAGCGATCTGCTTATCTTTAAATTCATAAAACGCTAATTTATAAAGCATTAAAGAAGCCAGAATATTTGAAATAAAGGAAACTAAAACTCCAGAAAATGGAATAGTAAATCCAAATAGAGAGACTAAATAGATTAGTGCGGGGTAAAGAGGAGGAAAATGACTATGGAAAGCCCAATCCTCTAGCTTTGTATTAGTTAACAAATAAGCAGAGGTGGCTATGGCTTTATACGAACCAGAATCCCATCTATCCCAAATACTTATCCAATCTTCGTTTGGGTTACTTGCAAAATTAAAACTAAATACAGCCCAAGTAAATATTAGCAATTTTATTAATAGAACTACCGCGATTATTCGTGCTTCAGTACTATATTTTAGTGGTAATGTTATGCGAAACATTAAATTATAATTTGAATTCTACAATTGAACCAATATGAATTCCGTTACGAAGTGCGGTTCCCGCGGGAATTTCCAATACATACTGGACCGGAGTTGGCGAAAAAACTGTCAGTGGTCCACCGCCAATTGAACGAAGCGAAGAGATACCCTTAACCTTATTATTTAAAATCCAAATAATATCCAATGATATTAAAGTATTTTCATTCCAAAAACTAACTTCAGAAATATCCTGAAAAACAAAAATCATGCCTGTATTCGAATCAAGATGATCTCGATTCATAAGACCAATCTCTCTCTCCTCTGGTGTCGATGCTACCTCAACATTATATACTCGCTTATCAATTATAACTTGAGAAAATTTAGATTTATTTGAATTTAGCGATAATTGTTCCAAAGAAGTTATGGGAACATTCTCTTTTTGCTCACTTATACCACTCACGCTGCTTGTTGCTTCCGCATAATTATTATTTTCCTGAAATACATCCGGAGAAATACTGGGGTTAGAAACAGACGGTTGATTTGAAATAATTATTGAGTAAAAAAATAAAAAACTACCCAAAACAAGAGCAACAACGACTATTGATAAATATGCAAGTTTCCGCATAAGTTAAATATATCGTAACCGGGTTACGATATATGATATTTAAGCATCCTGTCGTGTCATCAGCTCACGATACAATTTTGCGTATTGAATAATCGGTTTCTCCCAGCTAAAATCTTTTTCTAGCGCCAATTCTCTCATTCGTCCTAGACTCTCCTCATCTACAAAAACTGCAAGTGCGCGCTGCATAGTTTTAAGTAATGCTTTCTCATTTTTTTCCTCAAAAAGAAACCCAGTTTTGCCGTCTTCTATAGAATCACGTAATCCCCCTGTCGCCCTTGCTATAGGCAATGAGCCATAGCTCATCGCAATCATCTGCTTCGATCCAAATGGCTCGTGACTAGATGGCATTAAAATAAAATCAGAAGCGGCATATATTGCGCCGTCAAGTTTCTCGTCAGATCCTATTTGAACGAAAATATTTTGAGGATATCTCTTCGTGAGACTTAGAAGCGCTTCTTCAAAATGCTTTTCGCCAGTTCCAGAAAAAACGAATTGCGCGTCATACATTTCCACCATATAAGAAACAACCGGAAGCACCCATTGAATTCCCTTGTGTTCGTGCAGTGCTGATACCATTGCAAATATGGGATGCGAATTCCCCTGTTTTAAATTATGCTCCTCTTGGAATTTAAGTTTGTGTTCGTCTTTATCTTCAAACGAATCTAGATTTTCATAATTAAAGCCATGCAAAATCCCACGAGGCTGTTTTCTTCGCAAAAGAGCGTGAAGCCCAAAACCATGCTCCTTGCTTTGAATTTCTTGCGCATATGTAGACGAAGAGGTAGTAATTAAATCTGTATTTTCAATGCCTTCCCTTAAATAATTTTTACCATTACCCATCCCCTGATCTGCAAGATTATGGACGGTAAACATAACCTTTGGTGGCATAATTTCACTTTTTGCCTGCATCACATTTACACCTTTTAATCCATTAGTTTTTTTTCTTTTCCTGTCTTTCTTTATTTGTTTTGCAACTTGCAATTTATAATTTGCTAGTTGAGCAACCAATGAACCAGTTTGCCAATCGTGAGCGTGAACTATGTCTGGTTCAAATGGAAGTAATTTTTCTTTTAAAAGCGTAAAAACAACGTCGGAGAAAAAAGCATATCGTTCAATTTCTTTTTTATGATTTGTTTTTACTCCAGAATTTTTAATCGTAAGACCTGCAATAGCTTTTTTTGTTAAATAAGAATCACCCGAACCAAGATATTTTTTATTTTCCACTAAATATATTGGCGTGGAACTTTCTGGCAAAATTCCACTCCAAAGCCCAACGCTAAAGGTATTTTTTTTAACTTTTAATCTCTTTTCTCGCCAAATTGGCTTTAAATTATGTTTTTTTACTTCAATCGCCTTGTACAATGGAAGAATAACGCGCGCATCAATACCAAGCTCTTGAAGTTCCTTGGAAATACCACTAACGGCATCTCCGAGTTCGCCAGACTTTATAACAGGCGCGCATTCGGAAGCAACTAATAATACTTTTAGGTTCTTATTCATAGTGCAATTTCAATAAATCAATAGATTTTTAATAATTCCTAGAGCTCAACCTTATATTTATCCACGGGCCATAATCTTAAGTTACATTATAACCGACATTATTTATTTCTCCAAATCAAACCAAAAGCTACAATACCAAAAGCTACAGCAACATTTAAAGATTCCTTTTTACCAGCCATCGGTATTTCTAAAATATTATCACATCTCTTCAAGATACTAGAAGACAATCCTTTTATCTCATTTCCCAAAACCAAAGCTACTTTATCTAGCTTATAGCTTTTGGCTTTCAGATTATAGTAAAAAATTGATTGTTGATGTTGCTCAATTGCTAAAATTTTATATTTTTCACATTTTAATTTTTTTAAAAGCGTACTCGACGATTTAACGTACTCCCATTCTACAGTTTTCTCCGCGCCTAATGAAACTTTTGTTAATTGTGCACGTGGTCTACCTAACCTATCGTATGGTGTTGAAGTAATACCAGTTAAATATATTTTTTTAATTCCAGCGGCATCCGCCGTTCGGAAGATTGAGCCAACATTATGAAGACTTCTTATGTTATGTAATATTATAATCATAAATAAATTCTTAATTTTTAATTAGACCTTTTGCATAATTAAATTCGTTACGAGATTTTCAAATTTGAGGCGAGACGAAGTGAAAATTTTGAAGCATATACAAAGTATACGTTGATAAATTTTCACAAAGTCGTAGTCCAAATTTGGAAATTGCAGTAGAATATAATTATGCAAAAGGTCTATCATACCGAGGAAATTTTTCACTTTTACCACTGCGCTTAACTTCTGCGCGTGCCATGGCAAATAATAAACTAGAAAGTCGATTCATATAAGAGAGAATTTCTGGGGCTAGTTCATATTTTTTAGAAAATGTAACAACGCTTCTCTCAGCACGACGGCAAATCGCACGTGCAAAATCTAGCCAACCAGCGGACGGCACTCCACCAGGGACAACAAAACTTCGAGCCGGGTTTACCTCCGCTTCTAACTTATCAATCAGATTCTCAATTGTCGTAACTTTACCACTTCCTAAACTAGGAGCTTTATTTTTTTCATCTTCTAAAGATTTCGCTTCACCTGGTATGCAAAAAAGCGCATTCGCAACATTAGCTTGCACAATAAATAATGCCTCTTGAACATCCTGAAGCGCCATAACAAAATCAGATGAAACGCCTTGGTGTCTAATAAGACCAATTAAACTATTTAATTCATCTAAATTGCCAAGTGCTTCAGAAATTACCGAATCCTTAACAAGAATTTTTTTCTTGGCTGGCTCTAGAGGATCATTCGGATTTAGTGAATTTATTATGCTTTCTCCTTTGTCCCCTTTTCCTGTATAAAATAATCCCATAATAAAACCTTAATATAAAAGGTCTTTTAATACCATCCTAAATTAACCACTTCCTATAAGACTTTTGTCATTGCGAGGGCGAAGCCCACGGCAATCCAAGAAATAACGGGATAAACATGGATTGCTTCGTCGTTCCTCCTCGCAAAGACGAGGTTAAAAGAGTAGTGGTTAATTGGGGATGGTATAACTATATCAAAAAATTAGGATCACAACATTAGACCCCTCACTAATACGATTTTACTTGTCAGTCAGACGATCGTCCAACTAACAAGTAAAATGAAATATTAAAACAAATTTTAAAGATTCTATTATATTAAAAAGGGTTGGTAATAAAAAACCGCGTTAGTCACGCGGATTAGGATGCAATGCATTCATTAGTTTACAATGACTTTCTGTTGGCTTTTTATCAGCTCCACATCTTTCGCATGTGTAAAGACTACTGTCATAAAAAGCCCTTAAAATTGAATCAATATTTTGATCACTCCAATTATCATCATGATATTCTACGTCAATTACTAGTCCACCAAACTTTTCCCTAATTCCTATCACTTTAAGTTCATTAACTTTTACAGTCAGAGTAAGCCGACGACCCAAACCTTCAACAATATTAAACCATCCATCTTCGCAATCGAAACCAGTACTAAATCGCTCGTGATTTCTATCAAAAATCGGGTATGTTTTAAAGAGGTATTCTTCCTTTTCTGGCGTCATTTTTTCTCCCTTGGTTCGCCATAGCTTTCTTAACCTTCGAAGCCTTGGCCTCCTTCGTCGAAGTGACTACGAAGGCCGAGCGCGAAGGAGGTAGCGAGGGCAACCTATATAGTACAAAAACTATTGACATAATAGCATGAGATTTAACCAAAGTCAATAAATAAATTTGGTTAAATAAATGACTTTATTTTATTTGACATTTGCTGGTTTTAGTATATAATGTACCCAGTTTCAATTAGTAAAATAAGGAGAATAAAGGAGGCACGCCATGTGGTGGATGGTAATTTGCCTAATTGCAGCATTCTTCATGATGAATGCTGGATCAGACCCATCTCAATCTTCAAGACTCGGCACTGCGCCAAAATCAATTGTCGCAGAAGACACCTTTCCCACGGATGGGAAAAGGTACAAGCCAGATCAAGGAAGATCGACCACACGGCCGCCGCTACGAAATAACAACCCCCCCGACCGCAAAACCAGAGTTGCAGACTGGTATGATGTAAATCCAGAATATGCTCCGAGGAATTTTCGCAGGCAAAGACAAAAACTAATTCCTCAACGTGTAGTAATAGACAAAGCCAAGCCCTTTAAAGTGGAGGGTTGGGCACTTGCTAGCTGGTATGGTCCAGGTTTTGAAGGCAAGCCTACTGCTTGGGGCAAGCCATTCAAAAAATGGGACGAAACAATCGTAGCTCATAAGTCACTACCACGAGGAACAAAACTACGATTGACATATCCGAAAACTGGAAAAACTATCGATGTGACGGTTGCAGACCGTGGGCCATACTGGGAAGATCGCGAAATAGATCTCTCACAAGGTGCCGCTTTTGCTCTCGGCATGCTTGATAGTGGTGTCGCTTGGCTTCGCGTTGAGCGACTATCATGACACACAAATTCTCCCGCCTATTTTTACGAATCCCCCAGCGTGCAATGCGCTGGGGTAATTTTTTATCTTACCAAATTTAATTAAAATTATTATCGCTGCGGTCTTCGAATTCCTCACGCAAGCATAGCAGTATGCTTGCTCTCGTACGTGGTGCGCTCGGAGGGATTGAACGCGCTCTTTGCCGACTGGCAAATCGCTTCACGAAACCCACGGTTTCGTGAACTTCCTACTCGGGAGACCAAATGTTCTCCCGACCCCTCTCCAGTTCGAACCCCTTCTCGACGCCATACAAAACTAAAACGCCAATAAAGATTGTCTAGTTTTGTATGTGCGCTCGGAGGGATTCGAACCCCCAAATTCAGCTTCGAAGGCTGACGTGATATCCATTTCACCACGAGCGCTTATAACCCTACCAACATAATAAAACCAAAATAACTGGACTAGGTCAATGGTTTTTGATATAATAACCGCACAAAATAATATTGCCCTCATAGCTTAATGGTAAAGCACCCGCCTCTTAAGCGGAGTATCTAAGTCCGATTCTTAGTGGGGGCACAATATTTCTAGTTCAATGAGTAAGCATTAAAAATCGTAAATCCTTTAATGATTTAATAGATCAGCCCTCAATAAGCCTTGGATAAATTTATGCTTAAACTTACAACACCTCTTTCGGAAATAAGCGGTATTCCCGATAAGTTTTTGAAACGTCTAGCTAAACTCGGTATAAAAACAGCCAAGGATCTTTTGTGGCACTTCCCAACTAGATACGAAGATTTTTCAAAAATATATTCAATAGACGAACTTATTCCAGGCCAACAAGCAACTATTCAAGGTCAAATAGAAAAAGTTAGTATAAGACGAACGTGGAAGCGTCAAATGTTAATTGCAGAGGCACATATTGCAGACCAAACCGGAGTTATTCGTGCTGTCTGGTTTAATCAACCATATATTGCTAACACTTTGCGACGAGGAATGCTTGCAAACTTTGCCGGTAAAGTTCAAGAAGATGATGGCGAACTATATCTTTCAAGTCCAGCATACGAGCGCGTTCGCAATGCCGAACCAAATCACACAGCTCGGTTAGTCCCGATTTATCCCGAGACAAAAGGATTAACATCAAAAGGTCTTAGATTTTTAATTAAACCTCTATTAAAACAAGCAGAGCAAATAGCTGAATGGATTCCCGATTATATATTAGAATCGCAAAATATTCCCAAAATAAACGAAGCAATCGCCAATATTCATTTTCCTAACGAAATTGAAGATGCGCTTAGCGCCAAAAAAAGATTTGCATTTGAAGAACTTTTTTTAATGCAGCTTTTTAATTTAAAGGAAAGAGAAGCTCTTGCTAAAGAAAAAGCTCCAGTTTTTCAATTGACCATTGAAGAACTTAATTTAATAACAGAAAAATTACCTTTTGCATTAACGGGAGCTCAAAACAATGCGCTCACAGAAATATTAGCAGATCTTACAAAAGGCGCTCCGATGAATAGGCTCCTGCAAGGCGACGTGGGCTCTGGGAAAACAGTAATCGCGGCTATTGCCTCTCTTGCTGCGGCGAAGAACGGATATCAAGCAGTATTTATGGCACCAACTGAAGTTTTAGCAGGACAACACTTCACTACACTGCAAAAACTTTTTGCTCCCCTTTCCCAAAAAGTTAGCCTAGCATTAATAACCGGAAGTGGCGCAAAAATGTTTTTTGAAAATAATTTATCTACTGACACAACAAAGAAAAATGCAAAACTGGCAGTTGAGCGAGGAGAAATTAATATTGTAGTTGGCACACACACACTGATTCAAAAAGATATAAAATTTACAAATTTAGGCTTGGTGGTAATAGATGAACAACATAGATTTGGCGTAAGGCAACGAGCTGAACTTTTAACTCAAAGTAAAGAGGTGGGTTTTATCCCGCATCTGCTTTCAATGAGCGCGACACCAATACCAAGAACTTTAACCCTAACAATCTTTGGAGATTTAGATCTCTCTATCATTAACGAAATGCCAACTGGCAGAAAACCAATTCTCACAAAAATCGTCTCCCCTTCAAATCGCGACAAAGCATATGCATTTATAAGAGGTCAAGTAAAAAACGGAAAACAAGTATTTGTAATCTGCCCTCGTATTGAGACAACCGATGACTCACAACAAACAACTGACAACAAAAACGATGGAACACCAGAGTCGTCGGTTGTTGGTCGTAGGTTATTAGTTAACTCTTGGGCTGACGTTAAAAACGTAACCGAAGAATACGAAAAACTTTCTAAAAAAGTGTTTCCTGATCTTAGAGTAGAAATGCTCCATGGCAAGCTACCAGCAAAAGATAAAATTGAAGTTATGAGAAAATTTCAAAATCGCGAATTTGATATTTTGGTTTCAACTTCCGTTATAGAAGTAGGCGTAGATGTACCCAACGCAACAATTATGATGATTGAGTCGGCCGACAGATTTGGACTTGCTCAACTTTATCAATTTAGAGGCCGGGTTGGTAGGGGCGAGCATCAATCTTTTTGTTTTCTTTTTACCGATTCATCATCTAAATCTACCGAAAATAGATTAAAAGCTTTAATTGAGGCAAAAAATGGATTTGAACTTGCAGAGATGGATCTAAAACTTCGTGGTCCAGGAGAATTTTTAGGTTCAAGCCAAACTGGAATGCCAGATATAGCAATGCGTGCGCTTCAAAATATGGAATTAATAAAGGAAGGTAGAGCGGCAGCAGAAGCAGTACTTGCAAAAAGTTCAGACTTAAAAAAATATCCCTCACTTGCCGCAAAAGTATCGGAATTCAAAGCACTAATCCATTTCGAGTAATCAATATTCGGACTTGCGAAGTCCGAATATTGTGATAACTTATTTATATTATGAGACCACAAATTGTACCAGGAAATATTTATCATATTTTAAATAGGGGTGTGGATAAACGTAAAATATTTCTAGATGATATGGATTATCTTAGATTTATTCACGATCTTTTTGAGTTTAATGATGAAAATCCCTCGCTAAGTAATAGCCACCTTTTCAAAGCAATAAAAACATTCGAACCCCAATATTCGGACTTGCGAAGTCCGAATATTAGTAGGGAACCAAGAAAACTATTAGTGGAAATTTTAGTTTTTTGTTTAATGCCTAATCATTATCATCTTATGGTCAGACCTTTAACTGAGAAGGGATTGGTAAAATTCATTAAAAAACTAAATATTGGTTACGCCAATTACTTTAATCAAAAATATGAAAGGAGTGGAGCATTATTCCAAGGACGATATAAATCAATTGCAATTACAAACGATGCGCATTTTATACATCTTCCATACTATATCCATATGAATCCATTAGATCTATATATGCCAGAGTGGCGCAAGAGGGAACTTAAAGACTACAATAATGCATTTGCTTTTTTAGAAAAATATAGGTGGAGTAGTTTTCAGGATTATATTGGAAAAAAGAATTTCCCATCAATTACACAGAGAGATTTCTTATTAAAATTCTTTAATGGACCAGAAGAACATAAAAAATCAATACTTAAGTGGTTAAAAGATTTTGATCCTGAAGAAACAAGGGCCTTGACACTCGAATAGGCAATATTCGGACTTGCGAAGTCCGAATATTGAAATAAGATAGAAAAGAGAATTGTGTAGATAAAAGCAAAAAGGAATTTTGCTTTATGCTTTATATTCTGGTTTCGCAAACCCGAATATAAAAAGGAAGGAGAGAGACTAGGAAAATTAACGGGGGCGGGGTTGTTTGAGTTGCTCAAGGATATTCAAGCGGTCTTTTAGGAAATTATTTTTTATTTTAAGTTCGCGCAATGATTCAATTGCGTGCATCAAGAAAGCGGTGCCATAATCAACTCGCTTGAAACCTTTATCGTCAGTTGAAACCAGTTCTGGGAATACTTTTTCTACGTCTTGCGCAATTAAACCAAGATTTTGAGATTCACCTTTTAAATGTAATTGAGGATATTCATTAGCGCGCCAATTGAAATATGTCGGCTTTAATTGAATGAGTTTATCTAAAGAGCCAGTAAGCGGAATAAGATTTTTCTTGAGGCGTAAATCAGAATTGCAAGTTCCAACTGGAGAGCCAGGCGTCATAGGAGTTGAGGTGGCACGAACACCATCAAATCTTTTAACGCAACCGAACGACCCAGAAGTACCAATGCGCATATCACCACTTATCATAAGTGCTTGACTAGGTTCAACATTTCCAATTCCAACGAAACCAGAGGCACTTAATGTCATTAGATTTGTGAAAGACGAAGACATAACCCTAAGGTAATTGTTATTTGCTGGCCCACTACCGTAAAAATCAGCCACGGCAACAAAAGTGTTATCGCCATAAGCAACACCGCGCCAATCGTTATCAGCTGGATTAAGCCGGGATGTCCACGTAATTCCATCAGGCGAGGTCATAATACGATTACCTGAACCACCAGTACTTACGGCTACAAATAAACCACTGCCATAAGCGATTGCTTGCCAATTATTATCAGCCGCAGCGATTCGCATAGTCCATGTTCCAGTTCTTCCTGTAGGCGAAGTCATAACTGCATTTAAATCACCTACAGCAGTGTTCGCCACAGCCACAAAAGTGGTGGTGGCGACACCATTTATAATTGGAGTGCCGTAAGTTACGGCTTTCCACAATTTATCTAATGTAGGCGAGGCAGTTGCTTGCAATGCCCAAGTTATGCCATTGGGCGAAGTCATAACTCGTTGACCCAATCCATCTTTTGAAACGGCCACAAAAGTGGTGGTGGCGACACCATTTATAATTGGAGTGCCGTAAGTGACAGATTGCCATGAATTGTCTGGGGTGGCGGCACCAACAAAAGACCAATCTTGACCATTATTAGTTGAATACATAGCATGTTTTGTGCCTCCAGTACTTGCTACAGCAACAAAAGTTGGAGTTTTAATAGTATTTATAATTGGTTCGCCATAAGTAACAGATTGCCAATTTGCGTCTCCATCAATCTCTATATCTGGGGATAGTGCCCAAATAATACCATCAAGCGAAGTCATAACACGGTCACCACGACCAAGCGTGCCATCATTTGCCACAGCCACAAAGACTCCATTGCCATATGTAACAGATTGCCATGGATGACTAGGGGGGGTGTCATTTGACTTGCGGGTGGTCCAAGCTATGCCATCGGGAGAGGTCATAACTCTACTATTTGTTCCATCACTTGCAACGGCTACAAAAAGACCCTCACCATAAGTGACAGATTGCCATTTGTCATTATCCGGAGTAACTTGTTCTGCCCAGCTTCCATTAAAAACCGTCGCAGTCATTGCTTGATAACCAGAAGTATCACCAACAGCCACAAAAGTATTATTGGCATAAGTAACGCTATTCCAAGTATTAATTGGAGACGTAGCCCTTGTTGTCCAAGTGATACCATCAGATGAGTACATAACACGCGTGGTAGGCAAATTAGAAGCTACCGCTACAAAACCACCATTGCCGTAAACAACAGACTTCCAACTATGTGCAGTAGTCGTATTCCCGGGAAACCAACTATTACCATCAGTCGAATACATCGCCTGCCCACCAGTTTCCACGGCTACAAAACGATTAAGAACACTACTAAAAGCGATAGAAGACCAAGCTTTTGATTTGGTATCAGCGTCAGTGCTAAGAGTCCAATTAGTTTTGCCATTAAGAGACCACATAGCGCGTCCATTAGCACCGCTAGATGACACAGCGACAAAGCGATCAGTGCCATAAGTAACAGACTCCCAATTGTAGTTTTCGGGAGAAACTCTATTTGTCCATGGATCAGTTATTCCCCCATCCGATGAAGTCATTATGTTATTATTAGAAGTCGCACCAACAGCCACGAAGAGATCATTGCCATACGTTACGCTTTGCCAAGTGCCAGCGGTAGTAGTCGCGCGAGTTGTCCAAATTATGCCATCAGGAGAAGTCATAACACGATTATCAACACCGTTTGAAGATACCGCTACAAAAAGACCATTTGGTGTTGCACCGCTTGAACCACTTTTACCAAAAGCTACAGATTTCCAATTATTATTAGCTGGAGTAACGCGATTTGTCCAGTTAACACCATCAGGAGAAGTCATAACATGATTAAAATTACCTGCGGAACTGCCATTTGCCACTGCTACGAAAAGACCATTACCATATGTTACAGAATTCCAAGAGCCATTATTGGGTGTAGTACGAGAAGTCCAATCATTGCCTATCGCATTATTGCCACCAAGTTGAAGATGTAGAGTGTTATCATTTTTAGCACTCAAAATCCAAAAAGGATTAGACTGACTCAAGGGCACCCCACTATAAAAGAGAGTCATCGCTGGAGTAGAACCATAAATTTGCAAACTGGTCTGCGGAGTTGTTGTACCAATTCCTACATTGCCACTGGCACTAATACTTAACCCTCCACTGCCTTTGGTAGACATAGAAATATAGCCATTGCTCCCCGCACCACCAGCAAGCAACCGAATGCCTTTTATAATTGAAGTTGTACTAGACCCAATTTCAATTTGGTCTAATGCATTGACATTTAAAATTGGCTGGTTGCTGCCAGTAAAAAATCTTCCAAAAATCGGCTGGTTATTACTGTCTATAAATAATGAACCAGATTGAGGATCCCCACGAGTTACGGTACCAGAACCCCCAAAAATAGTTGCCCCTTGCGTAACGTGGAGCGCGGCTCCAGGAGTCGTTGTTCCAATTCCCAAAATTCCAGTGCTACTGCCCATTATACTCATACCACCTTGGAAGATATTATTGTGCGGAGTTATTTGGTAGTCAGCTTTGCCGGAAATCATAACACATCTACTCGGCCCACCACTTTTACAAGACGTAGCATTATTATATGAAGTCA
The DNA here is from genome assembly GCA_030680955.1 of bacterium. GTDB lineage: Bacteria > Patescibacteriota > Minisyncoccia > UBA6257 > JACOXY01 > JAUXUB01. The sequence continues at coordinate 28,491 of JAUXUB010000031.1, forward strand.
CAGCTACAAAAATACCATTGCCGTAGGTGACGGAATCCCAAGCATTGTCAGCAGCAGAATTGCGAAGAGTCCAATTGATACCATCTGACGAAGTCATAACACGATTCCCAGTGCCAGTAGGCGCTACAGCAACAAAAAGACCATTGCCGTAGGTGACGGAATTCCAAGCATTGTTGACTGGGGTAATACTAGAAATCCATGGGATAGTTCTGCCACCATCAGGTGAAGTCATTGCTTGATTAGGGCTACCATTTCCAGCAACAGCCACAAATAAACCATTGCCGTAGGTGACGGAATTCCATAAGATTTGAGGAGGGTTAGTTATTGGGAATGACCAATTAATACCATCCAAGGAATACATAACTCTTTGGGCGCCAGAAGAAGCCACAGCTACAAAGAGACCATTGCCGTAGATGATAGAAAACCATTGATTATTTGCGGGTGTATCACGAAGAGTCCAATTAATACCATCTGGTGAAGTCATAACACATTTATCTTGGCCAGCCATGCAAGTACCATAATCACTTTCCATTACAACCACAAACAAGCCATTGCCATAGGTTATATACCGCAAATAATTTAGGGCGGAATTGCGACGAGTCCAATTGATACCATCTGGTGAAGTCATAACTCCATTACTAACACCAATCCCAGCCACTGCAACAAATAAACCATTGCCATAGGTAACAGATCGCCATCCAAGATCTGCGGCAGAATCACGAGCAGTCCAATTTATGCCATCTGGTGAAGTCATGACGCGTTGCCCAGCAACAGCACCATTATCTGCCACAGCAACAAATAAACCATTGCCATAGGTAATCCCAATCCAATTTTTATCAGTTGAGGTTGAAAGAGTCCACTCCGTTCCCTTCGAAATAATATTTCCAACTACTTCTAATTTTTCACCAGGAATCCATGTAGTATTTGTCCCGATTAAAACGTTACCGCTTGTGCTTGCTATAGTTAAAATATCTTTTTCCAATCCCGTAGTACTCGCGAGTATCCGAAAATTATTCTGAAAATTATCTAGAACGAAATACTTATTGCTAGAAGTTCCCAAAAGCTTTAGCTGGCCGCCTTCATCGGCAGAATTTATATTACCCAGGACCAAACGATCAGAAGAATCATCTACATCTGGCTGTACATCTCTTGCAGTACTTACTCCAATTCCCACAACACCAGAAAATCTTGCATTCCTCCATCTTAGAAGTGTAGTGGTAGAGCCAATGTTTTGCGTGTCGGAAACCAAAGGAACTAAATTATCATCAAAAACTGCCGCGGTAATTCTGTCTAGTGTCGTAACAAATTGTTTTGTTGATGAGCTTACGCCCGTAGCAGTAGGATTATAATAAAGCGTAAAACTTACTTGAACTGCATCTTTGGAAGGCGGATTAAAAATTCTTATAAATGAAACGGTACTGGAGACAACAGAAACTTTATCTGTTGTAAGGAGAGAAGTGGAAGCTGTACCTATTCCATATAAAGTTGAGGATCCTGTATCCATATACATATTTGTTCCAGAGGCATAGTAAACAACATAATCACGACTACTTGACGCGAACCTTAAAACTAATTTTGGAGATGGGGTGGAAGTGGAAATATCTATAATACTTGAATCTCTAACATCGCGACTTATTCTCTCTAAAATAAATCTAGCTTGTTCAGAAACTTCTCGCGCTGAAGTACTTTCATTTTGAATTCTAAGAGTAGTAAGAAGTGTGCCAACTGCAAGGCCTGCCACAATTACAACAATGCCAGTATATAAAATAGCCTCTAATAATGTGAAACCGTTATTTATTTTGTTTAATTTTATGTAATTCATACTTGTTGCCACTAATTAATTTATCCCGTTAGAAGTAGGACTCGAAACGAGTCCGCAACTTCTAATGGGATTCCAACGCCTTTATTCGCGCTTGGATAGAATCATTTTCTGCGTTTAGTTCTGTAACCGATTGGATTACACGCATTAAAAGATCCGAGCTGTAGTTAACTCTCTTAAATCCGTCTTCGCCAGTTGAAACCAGTTCTGGGAATACTTTTTCTACGTCTTGCGCTATTAAGCCAAGATTTGTTATATCACCGCTTAGATATAACTGTGGAAATTCATCAGCACGCCAATTAAAATATGTTGGTTTTAATTCCACAAGTTTATCTAGCGAGCCAACTAGTGGTACAAGATTTTTCTTAATGCGGAGGTCGGAAGGGCAAGCCCCCCACCAAGAAGTATAGTTAAAGTTTTTAACACAACCTGATGCCGCAGAAGTGCCAATGCGCACATCGCCAAAAACTTGAAGTTTATCAGCTGGGGTCGAAGTTCCAATCCCAACATTGCCATTTTTATCAATTACTAAATTAGCTTTATAAAAAGAATAGTCTTTAGTGGTTTCAATATAAAAATAACCGCTGCTGCTGGCGCGAAATACCCAAGCTGGATTGCCATCACCTAAAGGTGCATCGCTATCAAAAAAAGATAGGCGCGGATTAGAACTTACAATTTGTAAAATACTCTGTGGTGATGTTGTTCCAATTCCCACCCTACCACTTGAGTCAATTGTCATTCTTGGAGCGACGTTGCCATTAGTCCAAAAAGAAATAGTACTTGATGGTGTAGCGCCAGAACCATTGCCGGCAAGCAACCGAATTCCTTTTATAACCGAATCATTTGTGCTAGTTCCAATATCAATTTGATCGGCTGAATTAACATTCAAAATAGGGCGATGGTAGCCTAATCCACCCCCACCAATAAACTTCCCCATAATTGGCTGATTATTAGTATTCAAAAATAGTGAACCTGTTTGAGAATCAGTTCGAGTTACAGTAGATGTCCCACCAATAATAACACCGCCAACAATATGGAGTGCTCCTTCAGGAGTTGTTGTGCCAATACCTAAAATTCCATTGCTCGGCCCCATAATGCTCATCCCTCCTTGGTAGATGTTATTAGTTGGAGTTATTTGATAGTCTAGTTTGCCGGAGACAATTACCTTTTCATTCACATCCATATAAGACACGGCTATGAAGAGTCCATTACCATAAGTAACGTCATTCCAATGTCCCGAAAAAGGCGTGGTGCGAAGCGTCCAATTGAAACCATCAGGTGAAGTCAAAATACATTTAGGTGCGCCTCCAGCGCAAGGTGCATAACCATACATCCCAGCCACAAAGAGACCGTTGCCGTACGTAGGTGGACCTAAGGTTGAAGCGGGTGTGTTTCTAGGTAACCAATCGATACCATTTGATGAAGTCATTACACAATTATATGGGCTTGCTCCACAATCCCACGCCGTCGACACAAATTTTCCATTGCCAAAAGTAACCCCATTCCATTCACCTGTTGGAGTAACATTACTTAAATTCCAAATAGCGCCATCCATAGAATACATAGCACGTTTAGTAGCATTAAAACCACCGCCATTTGCCACAGCTACAAAGCGCCCATTTCCATAAATAATATCACTCCAAATATTAGTTGGCGTAGTTATAGGCGTCCAATTGATACCATCAGGACTAGTCATGACACAATTACTCTGAGCTACCGATGGTAAACATGAGGTACTTGCTTCCTGACCAGCTACGGCTACAAATAAGCCATTACCATAAGTTACTGAATACCAAGCAGATGCGGCGGCAGCTGCACGAAGCGTCCAATTTTTACCGTCAGGCGAAGTCATGATACATCTATTATCAACGCCTTTCTTACAAGTACCAAAAGTAGAAGTTGCGACAGCCATAGCTACATAAAGTCCATTGCCGTAAGTGACAGTATTCCATAAATTACTAGCAGGAATAGTACTTGTTGCCCAATTCATACCATCAGAGCTTGTCATAACACAATATTGTGTACCAGCAGCTTTCGTGCAAGGCGCTGTACCAGAGTTTGCACTAGCAACAGCAACAAAAATTCCATTACCATAAATAACAGATTTCCAATCTTGTCTAACTGGTATGTTATTACTTGCTTTCCACTCCGTCCCTTTGGAAATAATATTTCCAACTACTTCTAGTTTTTCGCTTGGTGCCATAGTAGATGAAGTTCCAATTAAAACATTTCCGTAATCTGTTACGCTTAATCTTGTTGATAATTGCCCTGTGCTTGTGGTCATTATTCGCAAAGTATTACTTGAGTTATCAATTACTGTATATTGGCCAGCAAGTGGTCCCAAGAGTTTTAATTGTCCACCCTCGGACGAAGTTAAAGGATTTATTGGGCCTAAAACCATTCTATCAGAATAATTTATCCCTTCCTCAAACGAAAATAGTGTGGCACCATCAAAATCTTTCCCAACCCCAATATTTCCAGTAAAACGGCCATTCTTCCACTGTTTTAAATTCGTGCCAACATTTTTTTGATTCCCACTTTGCTGTGGAATTAAATCAGAATCAAAAACAGATGCGAAAACATTAC
>JAUXUB010000032.1 GCA_030680955.1 bacterium
AAATAGTTCCCGAGCGAATTTTATGAGTCGAGGGACTACCTTGTAAAATAACGTAGCATTTGTTGGTAAATGTTGTATTCCTTCGACAAGCTCAGGAAATAATTTGTATAAAATCATTTCGAGTTCATCTTGCATTGGGAAATACTAATAGCCTTTAAAGTGACGATGTGAATTCTCTTAGATTTTCTCCTATTAATACTGCATCTGCTCCAATTACTAAATCTTTTTTTGTTTTAATATAACTCGCCTGACAAAGCCAGCCTTGAAAAATATTTCTAGCTTCCACAAAAGATTCAATCTTCGGTTTTCCAGTTTCAAGATCACGAGCATTCCAAACCACTTTATAATCTTTTGAAATAGTTTTTAATTCAGCCAAACATTTAGGTTCAATTAAAAGAAATTCTGGAGATATGTCTTTGGGAATTCTGCCGACTACTAATACAAAGTTTGCACCACAAGATAGCGCCCGATTTATTTCCGAATCAGTTTTATGAATTCCTTTTGCTAATATTGGTTTAGCCGTTAATTTTCTAACTTTTTGAAGTAGCTCAAAAGATCCTCCCCACCTTTCATCTGTATGAATTGAGACTATATCTCCGTGAATATTTACCAAGTTAAAAAGCTCATCGAAAGATAATGATGAGCTATATCCAAAAGGAGATTTAGTTTTAACTTCTGCAAGAAAAGTAACCTTACCATCTATCATAATTATTTAGTAAAATTTTTTATATCATTATTCTAAATTCCACATTCCATATTCTACATTCTATCCCCTAAGCCTTGCATAAACTTTTGCTTCTACTTCTGCTCGCGGCTTACCATATTTAAGCGAATTTATTTCTTTAAGTTTAGCGGCATATTCCGGATTATTCATATATAAAATTGGAACTTTGATATTAAATGGTCTTGAAGTTTCGCCACTAATTAAAAGCCGTGCGTAGGCATTTAGATTATCTATATTAATTAAATCATTTTGATTAAACGCTGGCTCGAATTGCTTTACTATTTTTTCCGCATCCTGAACACCAATTCTAAAAGATATCATTGAACCAACGTTGCCAAAAACCGCATCTCGTATTTTATCTGTAAGTTGAGCAACAAATTGGTGAGCAATAATTAAATTCAACCTATATTTCCTCGCTTCGGATAGAATAGTAGAAATTGAATCTGTTGTAAAATTTTGAAATTCATCAATATAAAGATAAAAATCTCTGCGTGCGTTTTGGTCTACCACATCTGCGCGAGCAAATGCCGACATCTGTAGTTTGCCAGCAATAATCATACCAAGTAGCGAAGAATTTATTTCGCCAATTTTTCCTTTTGATAAATTAACTAATAATATTTTTCCTTCATCCATTATTTTTCTAAAATCAAAAACTGATTTCGATTGAGCAATAATTGGGCGTACATAATCACTCGCAATAAAACTATTAAATTTAGATGTAAAATAGGGCGCGGTGTTTTCTAATGAATACTCCCCTTTTACTTTGGATGCTTCCTTTTCCCAAAAATCTTGCACTAATGGATTTTTACATTTTGCAACTAATCTATTCCTAAATTCATGATCTGTGAAAACTCTTGGAACATCAACTAATGTGGCGCCTTCTTCAGGATCGTCCATTAAAAGCATAAGTGCATTTGAAGCATATCGTAAAAACATTGGACCTCCAACGGTTTTCATATCAAATAATCTATCGAAAATTAACATCAATTCATCGTTAATCATAGATTTCTGTTCAGGCTTCTCCGGATCATATTCAAGCATATTTAGACCAAGTGGTCTTTCAAGATCGCCCGGATCGAAAAGAATTAAATCATCTACTCGCTCGGGTGGAATAGATTGGAGTAAAGCTTCAATTAAATCTCCATTTGGATCTAATACTGCAACGCCTTTACCATCACGAATATCGTTTACTGCCATATTATAAATTAAAGTAGTTTTACCAGTTCCAGTTTGTCCAATTATATAAAGATGGCGACGTCTATCTGCGTCCGATATAAACACTGGCTTTTGCTCTCCCCTAAAAGATGTTTCTCCAATAAAAACTCCAGAGTCTGGCAAGTTTGAAGGTGGGTTAGATTCTTTTGCTTTTAACCACTTTATTCTTGGAATATTTGTTGATGCGGTAGGTAAATGAAAAATACTAGATAGTTCTTCACTATTTAATATAGCCATCTGACTCCTATCAAATTCTCTAAAAATAAATTGATAATTAAGTTTGTCTGCATTTCTTGGACGAACTATTTTGAAATTGTTTCTAAATGGTGCGCTAAATTGAGAAAATCCAGTAATTACACCGTTTACTAAAGCATCCGCATGCATTTGAGTTGGTCCAGAACCAAGGACGCGAATATTAACTGAAAATAATGGTTTACTAACTTTCATTTCCAATGCCTTTACAGCTTGTTCGTCAACAACCTTTGGTTTTGGTTGCTCCGGTTCTTTCTTCTTTGGAGCCATTGTTTTTGCAAATTCAGAAAGTGACGGCAATACATTCAAAACAGCTTTTAGTGTTTCGCCCTCCTTTAAGCGTTTTATTCTGCTACCAATTGCAACTCTAGCGCTCTTGGGTGCTGGATTTACTAATATCTGAATTGCGGCACCCTCTCCTATTTCATCTAATTTAGAAAGCCCACCAATGATTTGACTAAAAGTATCTGATTCTAGTTCCGCATAAGTTCTAATTGGAAGCGTATAAGATTCTTTTTGAATAATATATGCCGCGCAACTAATTCCACTTGGATTAAAAATATTATATTCAAGCGCTGGCTTTATTTGACCTCCGGGCCAAATGCTTTGAATTTGTTTAACGATAGAGTGCGCAACGTCTTTGTGCACGCCAATATAAAAATGGATATCTTCACCAATATGGTGCACCGCCGCTTCTAGAAAAAATGGCGTTTCGAGCATTGAAAGCGCTGAAAATAATTGCTCCGAGGCATTTATCTCTTCTTTAATTTTCTTCTGCTCGCCTTCTTTTAATATTGTTTGCGGAAGTTCAACTGAAAATAATTCAAGTTCTAATGAACGCTTTAAATATTTTGATCTATAAATTTTATAAACAAAATAACAGCCCCAGCCAAGAAGCATTACTACTACAACCGCTAGAAATATGTAAAGGATTTGCATTTATTTTAATTGAAATTCTTGAAGTATATTTATTATAACCCATTTAAACGTTTATCCACAGCCCTACATTCAAAATTGAATTGCACCAGATACCATAGTAATTCTTCCCGTCATTGCGAGCAAAGCGTGGCAATCCAATCAAAATAGATTGCTTCGGGATGACCCTCGCAAAGACAGAAGAAAATAAGTGCAAAATAGAAATATTTGTATTCGCAATTAACAAAAGTAACAAAATAATTGACTTATTTAGTAAATATGGTAGGATAAGCACGTCAGACCTCTCCCCACTTCGGTGGGGGGATTTATTATTTATCCACAGCCATCCACCTTAACTTTTGGACACGGCTTGTTATTATAATAGTATTCACCATGAAGAAGACCCTGATGAGGTTTTGTCCTTATTGGGGGCTTTTTCTTACATCACCATATTTCTCTACCACGCTTTTTGTCCACCAATTCCTCATAGTAGCGGTTTTGCTTTGTAATGCGTGATATCATCTCCTCTAAATTTAGTGCATTCTGTTTTAGTGGATAAATTACTATTGCTTTCTTTTTTAATTTAATATGAGCATTGGTGTCAAACATAAACGATTCTATAATACTTGTCGCTATATATTTTATAAATAAAATAGCGGCCTCACCCAAGAAGCAATGTCGCTACGACCGCTAGAAATATGTAAAGGATTTGCATTAAAATACAATGGTTAACTTATTATATCTTAAGTATACCATAATAAAATTTAATCTATTAAAACTAGATGAAAATAGATATCCTAGCCATAAACTACAGAAATACCGAACAACAATAAAATCCTAAGTAACTAGAAAACTACAATATATAATCTGAAATATAATCCCCACCTGAATTACATTTTCTGAAATCTAGATAAAATAACAAAAATTAACAATAAAATGATAACTTGTATTGGTCCGAATACAAGGAGGTAGAAAACTGAGCGACCCCCACTTTCTGCATTTATTTCAATATATGCTGCATATAAAAAAATAGCGATTAGGATTAGAAGAACGACCAATAAAAATAATTTTAGGCCTTTATAATACATATTATTTCTTATGTGTTTCAATCTGTGTCATCACCTTCTCCGTCAGCGCATCATGGAGATCATCTAAAATGCGCGCTCTATGTTTTCGTGCTTCGTTTATACTAGCTTCAATTCCAAGAGTAAATGCGATATGAATTAATGCTTCTACTTCAGCTTTATCTGCATCAGAATCATTCTTCATATAACTGGGTAGCATAGTATCTTCATCGTGATCTGTGGTTGCCTGTGTTACGGCACTAGAAACGCTTATCTGCGGATACACTTGTTTAATAGATTCCTTAACAATCTCGCTTGGTTTTGCGCTTCTAAATTCTGGCGTGCTTTTAAGGCGTTCTACTTGTTGCCCAATTCGCTCAATATCACTCTGTGGAAAACTCTCCACCTCTTTGTTTAAATTCGGTTCCATATGTACTATAATAATAACATAAAAACTGAAACTGCATAATTTTCAATGTTCAAATTCCAATTTTCATTTAATTACCAATTACTCAATTATCATTGTTTGGATTTTGAGAATTTAATTTTAAATGTAAATTGTAAATTAAGAATTGTAAATTTTTATTTATGACAAAGTATATTTTCGTTATCGGTGGTGTAATGTCTGGTGTTGGGAAAGGTATCGCTACAGCCTCTATCGCTCGTATTCTAGAAGATAGGGGCTTTTCTGTGACAGCATGTAAAATAGATCCATATATAAATGTTGATGCTGGCACCATGAACCCAACGGAGCACGGAGAAGTGTTTGTTACGGAAGACGGAATGGAGACAGATCAAGATATTGGCAACTACGAACGTTTTTTGCACAAAAATATTTATAAAGATAACTACATGACTACTGGTTTGGTATACCAAACAGTTATTAATCGCGAAAGAAATTTAGAATACAATGGCAAGTGCGTTGAAGTTGTCCCCCATATTCCAGAAGAAGTAATCTCTCGCATTGAGCGCGCCGGTAAAAAAGCAAAAGCAGAATTTGTAATGATTGAGGTTGGTGGAACAGTTGGTGAATATCAAAATTTACTTTTCTTAGAAGCCGGTCGTATGATGAAACTTAGAAATCCGGGCGATGTCATGTTTGTTTTAGTTAGTTACCTTCCGGTTCCACAAAAAATTGGCGAGATGAAAACGAAACCAACACAATATGCAGTACGCGCTCTTCAAGGCGCTGGAATTCAACCAGATATGATTTTAGCTCGTTCCATTGTACCGCTTGATAAACCACGCAAAGAAAAAATTTCGGTCTTCTGTAATATTGCGCCAGATTGTATTATTTCTGCGCCAGATGTTAAAAGTATTTATGAAGTGCCACTAAACTTTGAGAAAGACAAATTATCGGAGCAAATATTAAATAAATTTAATTTAAAACCAAAAAAGAAAGCAGATTTAAAGTGGAGAAATTTTTACGATAAAATCAAAAAAGCTAAAAAGCCTGTTAAAATTGCGATTACTGGAAAATATTTTGCAACTGGCGCCTTTACGCTTTCTGACTCATATATCTCTGTAATAGAAGCGATTAGACACGCCTGCGCTAACACAGGTGTCCACCCCAAAATAGAATGGCTAGACGCGGAGTCTTATGAAAAAAATCCCGCTAAACTTAAGGAATTAAAGAATTTTGACGGTATTATTGTCCCTGGTGGTTTTGGTTCTCGCGGAATAGAGGGGAAAATAAAAGTGATAAAATTTGCAAGAGAAAATAAAATACCGTTTCTTGGTCTCTGCTATGGCATGCAGCTTGCCACAATAGAATTTGCAAGAAGTGTCTGCGCGCTTAGAGGCGCAAACACCACAGAAGTAGACAAAAATACCAAATATCCAATAATAGATCTTCTTCCAGATCAAGTTCAAAATATAAAATCGCATAAAAATCTTGGGGGCTCAATGCGGCTTGGCGCTTATCCTTGTGAACTAAAAAAGGGAACAATCGTGCGGGATGCCTATGGCCAAAACTTAATTATGGAGCGACACCGACATCGATATGAATTTAACAATGACTATTGTGATAATCTCGCAAATAATGGTCTTATTTTTTCTGGTATTAACCCAGAAAAGAATTTAGTGGAGATTATTGAGTTAAAGAAAAACGTTCATCCTTTTTTTGTTGGCACGCAATTTCATCCAGAGTTTAAATCTCGTCCTTTCGAACCACATCCGTTATTTGTCGAATTTATAAAATCGGCAACTCATACCATCCTCAACAAACAACTTCCCATAAGACTTTTGTCATTGCGAGGACGAAGCCCGCGGCAATCCAGAAATTAACGGGATAAATCTGGATTGCTTCGTCGTTCCTCCTCGCAAAGACGATGTTAAAAGAATAGTGGTTAATTGGGGATGGTATAATATAATTGAGGGGATAAAATTGGGAAGGGCTCAGAAATCTAAAATAAAATAGCGCTCCAATTATGGATCGCTAGTATTTTTTCGTTCACTGTGTTCTTGCAATAATTTAACAATCGCTGTGGCTCTATCCTGGTCATTGATTTTATTTTTGGTCATACGGAGTGATTCAAATATGACTCTTTCTAAATCACGTGGGTTTACACCATTAACCAAAACATTTTCGGATAATAGACCATCAGCAAGAATTTTAATTATTTGATTTCTATTACTATCTAAAATATACACTCCTTTATTGTTCTGGAGTCTTCGCATTAATTTACCTTCTTTATCAATTCGAGCAAAAGCATCGCTAAGCTTTTTACAAAGATACTCTTTGAATTTTACCATTTGAGCCTCCGAGACAAGTTAATTTATGTTCTAATCTCAAAATAACACAATTATTTAAGAATTGAAAGTTATATGATAATTTACAATTATTAATTTACAACGTAGAGTTGCGTGGCAACCATGTTGCTTTACGCAATTTTCATTTAATAACGTAATTTCTTAATTTTCAAATAATTATAAATTGGAACATTGCAAAATTGAATGTAAATTGGAATTTGAACATTGAAAATTCATGCGGCGATTAATTAGAAGCTCAAATATTTTTCCCATCTTCTATAGAGTTCCGCCGTAGCTTCTATGTCGCGGACATTATATTTTACAATTTCTTCTATTTTTCCTTCTTTATATAAACGCTTTACATCATCTCCTGATATTCCGGCTTCCTTTGGACTTGTTATACCAAATGCTTGAGTCCAAAAATGCAGTGAAAATGTTTTTCGCATCGCTCCATAGAAAGTAAGTTGGTCAACTAAATCGATATGCACTGAATCATAATCCTGATACGATGAATACCTATTCTTTAATAAATTTTTGCTTGGTCTAATTCCATGGATTGCAGATCGAATCATCAAAAAAGGTGCGTCCATTCCCCTGCCATTAAAAGTTATAAATGTATTATATTTTTTCGCAGTTTCCCAAAATTTATTCAATATCTCTTTTTCCGTTCCAACTTCAACTTGAATGCTGTCTTTAATTTCTCTTGGCAGCTCTATTTTAGCTTGCCCTGAGCTTGCCGAAGGGCCAGGATTTACAAATACTATTCCTTTATTAGAGTCTGGATTTAAACAACCGATTACTATAACTTCACCTGTAAGAGGCCAGAAACCAAGCTTGTCTTTTTGCTCTTCGGCTTCTTCTTCGCTATCTGTATTGTGCCTAAAATAATTCTCTAGTTGCTTTTGAGAAGTTTTATCTAGCGAATCAAAATCTACTCCTACGGTTTCTATGTCTATTACAAGTTTATTTGGCATATTTTTATATCATACAATACTATTGCGTTTTTTACCAAAATACACTATACTATTAAACATTAGATTAACAAATGGGCATATTAGAAAAATGGCGCCCAGCACCAAATTCCGAACATAACTATCAGTATTTCTATTAGTTATCTCACGGAAATCGCCTTGACCCCAAGATTTGAGTAAATCGGGTCTCGGCTTCAATCTGAATAATTCTATGGCTTGTGCCAAGAATTGGTGCTGGATGCTCATGATTCTAGATAAATTTTATCGCTTCGCTCAAAATTTCTAAGAATCATGGCACATACTAAAGCTGGTGGGTCTACCCGTTGGGGCAGAGATTCCGCCGCAAAAAGACTAGGAATAAAAATTAATCATGGAGCCCACGCAAACGCGGGCGAGATTATAGTTCGCCAACGCGGGACGCATTATGAGCCTGGGGATAATGTTAAGCGAGCTGGAGATGACACTTTGCTTGCTCTTAAACATGGAACAGTTAAATATTACGCCAAATCTAAAACTAAGTTTGACGGTCACAAGGTAAAGAAAACTTTTGTAAAAGTAGTTTAAAGTTATAAGTGAAAATTCACTCAAAAATAGCCAAAATGGCTATTTTTTCTTTACTATTGCAATTCTATGAATATTGTGGTATAATGATAGCAGTATCAAGATATCTGCCGGTAGGATATATCGGTAGCCAACCAAGGACTAAAATCACAGAAAAGGAGGAGTGCGTGTCAAACGTGATTCATGCTCCAGATGAATTTCTGCGGCAGTTGAAGGTCGGTGATCAGTTTTATCACATAACCTCGTACTGTGGTGCCCCTCAGTCTATTGAGGGACCAGTAACCATCACGAGATTCGAAGTAGGTAAGTACAGCCCCAGAGTTCACCTAACAAGTCTGCGTGGCGAAGATGTCATCCATGTCGGAGATCTCACAAATGATGTACATGGGGTCTTTGTAGCCTACGACGATGCTATCGCGTATTTCAATGAGCGAAAAACGGCCTACGAAACTGATCCCGCTCTCATCGCCGCCGTTAAACAGCAAGAAGATGAAGCAAGATGGTTTTCTGATTGGGGTGAGGACATTACGGATTGAGATTGTGGCGATGATGCTGAATAACTCTAGGCGTTAGTCACAGGAGAAATTCTCCGTACCAAGAGGCGGTTTGTGTGAAAGCACAACCGCCTCTTTTTTTATATATTAGTTCTTATGTTCTCCCTCCTTCGCACTCGGCCTCTGTAGCCACTTCGGCGAAGGAAGCCAAAGCTACGGACGGGCAAGTCAAGAACACTAGAACTAATAAATAAAAAAACTATTGCTACTTCCATTTATATAATCATTACTCTGAAATTATTTTGATTTGAATATTTGCTTTTTTACCAAAACCTAAATCAAGTCCCACTCTATAATCTCCGAGTGCTTTAAATGGTTTGTCTAAAATTACTTTGGCATCTATTCCCCTCTTGCCTAATTGATTCTCTATCTCTTTTTTACCAACAGAAGAAAAAAGTTCACCTTTTTTGCCAGTTTTAACTTCAAATTTAAAAGTTTGATCTTTTAATTCTTTTATTAGCAATTCAACAATTAATTTTTTTTCTTCAATCTTTTTATCTTCATCCATGCTTCTTAATTCTTGCTTCTTGATTCTTTCTGCTGTAGCAACTTCTGCAAGACCGCGGCTAAATAAGAAATTTTTAGCGTAACCATCCGATACTTCCTTTATCGCATTTTTTTTTCCAAGTTTAGGAATATCTTTTAGGAGAATCACCTTCATAATTTTTATTCTAATTAATTCTCTAATTTTAATCACTAATTTTCTCTAACTATACTTTTTATATTAGAGATTATTCGAGAACATATTAGAGATTTTATTCGTGATGTTATTGTATTTTCTCAATTACTAAATTTGGCTTAATCTTAAGCACTTCTTCAATTGCTTTTTCAAGTTGAGGATCTTCTTGTTTCTTTATTTGATCTTCGGTAATTTTAACTTCTATATCTGGCTTGATACCATTTCCCTCAATAGTACTTCCTTTTGGCAAAAGCCAATTAGCCACGGTAACTTTTATATTAGACCCGTCAGTTAATTGTTTTAAAATTTGCACAGTTCCTTTCCCAAAAGTTGTAGTACCAATTATTTTAATGCCTAAATTATCACGCAACGCCCCAGCTAATATTTCTGATGCTGAAGCCGAACCGCCATTAACCAAAATAACTGTTGGAATATTTTTTAATCCCCCACTACCCTGAGACAAGAATTTATCTCCATTTGCTTTATCACGAAATTCTTCACTTACAACTGGCATACCACTTGGCAACCACAAACCAGCAATTTGTACTGCTACTTCAAGAAAACCTCCGGGATTATTTCGCAAATCTAAGATTATTCTTTGCGCATTATCTTTCTCTGCTTTCTTGAGCGCATCTAGAAACGAGGTTCCAGCATGCTCATTAAAATTATAAAGTTGTATTTGCGCTATATTATTATCTAGCTTTTTATAATCTAATGTAGGAACTTGAATAGTGTCCCTTATAACGGAAATAAGTTTTGTCTCTACCCATCCTTCGCGCGCAATTAAAAGATCTACTTTAGTACCCTTAGGACCACGGATAAGGTCTACGGCTTGTTCAACATCTAGCGTCTCAGTAAATGTGGCATTAACTTTAATTATAAAATCATTAGCGAGTAATCCTGCCTTTTCTGCAGGAGAATCCTTAAGAGGGGCTATTACAACTAGCCTTCCATCTTTTTTTCCTATTTCCATCCCCACTCCACCAAAACTACCACTTATTTCATCGGTGAATTTCTTTGCGTCAGGTGGCGGCATAAACACGGAATGTGGATCCTTTAGTGAACCTACTACACCGCGAATTGCGCCATAAAGCAAGTCCTTATCCGTAAGATTGTTCCCATGAAGAGCATCTGTTTTTACAATCTGCAAAGCTTGCAAGAAAGTATTAAAATCTGGCGCAGTTGAAGAACCATTTAAATTTCCAATATTTACAGTTATTTCGTGCGGTAACGCTGAAGTATAACTAACGCCAAAATAAAAACCACCGAAACCAACTCCGGCAATTAAAACTATTTCTAACACAACAGCAATAATAACCTTCCACTGAACTTTTATATTCATGATTATTTAATTTAATTTGATGTATCTCTTATTCTACCTCTAATGCCCCCTTTGTGTAAATATTGCGTATTGGAGGCTAATGCAATAAAGTGTTATATTATTTACAATATTAACTATAGCAATTAAATAAATCTGTTTATGTCGCTAGCATTATATAGAAAATATCGTCCAAAATTACTAGAGGATTTATTGGGCCAAGAACTTAATGTTCAGATTCTTCGCAACGCCGCGATACAAAATAAATTTGCACACGCATATCTTTTTTATGGTTCTCGTGGAACTGGCAAAACAACTGCGGCTCGCCTTGTAGCAAAAATATTAAATTGCGAGACGAGAGCATCAGATAAAAAATTCCACGAGAAAGGTGAGCCTTGCAATCACTGTCGAGTGTGTACAGAAATAGATAACGGAAATGCGTTAGACGTTATAGAAATTGATGCGGCATCAAACAGAGGCATAGACGAAATTCGAAACCTCAAAGAAGTGGCCCACACCATTCCATCGTCATACGCGAGAAAAGTCTTTATTATAGATGAGGTACACATGTTAACTGGACCAGCATTTAACGCGCTTCTTAAAACTTTAGAAGAACCACCGGATCATGTTGTATTTATTTTAGCAACAACTGAATTTGATAAATTACCAGCAACAATTGTTTCTCGCACACAAAGATTTGTTTTCAAAAAACTTAGTAAACAAACGATTGTAAAAAAACTTGAAACAATTTGCAGCGCAGAAAAATTAGAATATGAACCAGCGGCACTAGAACTTATTGCAGTTGCCGCAGAAGGTGGCCTGCGAGACGCTGAATCACTATTAGAACAAGTGCGTTCGCACTCCCCAAAAATTACCGCTCAAACAGTCGAAGAAGCCGTGGGCCGTGTTGGTTGGAAAAAACTTAAAGATTTTTCTGAACTACTTGCTGCAAAGGATTTAAACAAAGCTTTAATATTTTTAAATGAATTAAACGAATCCGGTACTAACATCGTGCAATTTACCAAAGATTTAATTCATTATCTTCGCCGAGTATTATCTCTTAAAATGAATCCAGGGCTTGAAGAATTATTTCAAAATGAACTTACAAACGATGATATTCTAGCTCTAAAAAATATTGGCGCAAAAAATACTCCAGATTTTTTTATCAAACTTTTAAAATCTTTGATTCGTTCTTATGCGGATATGAGGTATTCTCCTTTTGCACTTGTACCTCTCGAGGTTTGCGTTATTGAAAATTTAAAATAAGCATAATTATTTTCAATACCCTCAAAACTGGATTTTCTTACTTTTTTAAGATAAGATGATCCTTATTGGGAGATCGTCTAACGGCAGGACAGTGGCCTTTGAAGCCATTAATCTTGGTTCGATTCCACGTCTCCCAGCCAAAAAATAGAATCGCCGTTTTCGCCAAAATTCGGAGCGTCGCAAAGCGACGCGACAGGGGTTTCCGCCAGAATTCGCCAAGGGTTTTTGAAATCCAAAAGGAGCGAGCGGGACGCGAGGCGGGGGTTCGAGCCAATCTTTTTAAGAAAATCTCTTTTAGCTTCGAGATTTTCTTCGGAAGCGATAATTACGGCCTGGTTACTGTCTAAAATGAATTGACGAGAAAGTTCGATCCAGCGATTGACTTTTCGTTCAAAATCTTTCAATTTCTCTGAAAAATCAAACTTTTGGTTGAGGAGATTTTGTTTCTTGGAGATATACTCCTCGCTCGTAATATTTCTGTTT
>JAUXUB010000034.1 GCA_030680955.1 bacterium
GGCTGTGCCACTAAACACATAAACAAAAGCCGTATCAAATTCTCTTAATTCGCATTCAAAGGTTTTGCCATCTTCCAGAGTCACATCCAGATAAAGCGGGCTAACCATAAGATCAGAAACTGGCCCAATAGTCCCCTGCCAACTTCCTGAAATAATTTTGACTTCAACGCCATCATAACTCACGGTTTTAATTTGATCTGAAGTAATATCCTGATATCGTGGACTCATCATCTTTTCTTTTTTAGGAAGATTCACCCACAACTGAAAACCTGTAATTGGTACTACATTAGGATTTGGCATTTCTTGGTGAATAATACCAGAACCAGCTGTCATCCATTGAACTGCTCCCGGCCCAATGATGCCTTTATTACCCATACTATCTTCATGGCTTACTTCGCCAGATAACATATATGTTACGCGTCTCAATTCCTCGATGCGGATGCCATGGAAATCCTATGGCATAATCTTTGGGATTCCCTGAACTAAAATCATCCAGCATTAAAAATGGGTCGAATTGCGGCACTTCAGCCAAACCAAATGCGCGATGCAAAAGTACACCCGCCCCTTCATACATCGCTCTAGTTTTAAAAATTTTCTTAATTGTACGGAGAGTCATAATTAGACCTAGATAAACAAATAACCAAGAACTTTATTCTCCTTCTATCTTTGCTAGAGGTATTCCTAAACAATCTGATACGTCATTGCGAGGGTCATCCCGAAGCAATCTATTTGGATTAGACTGGATTGCTTCGTTTCACTCGCAATGACGAAAAGAAAAACAAAAAGGAAAAATGTAAAAATAAAAAATAAGATAAAAATAATCAAATTACAATATAACTTCATCTAAAAAACTTCCAGTAGTAAAATTTCAATTTTACTACTGGAAGTAGCGAGCTGGACGGACACCTAGATGAACATTCCGAGACTCGGAAGAATAAGTATTCACATAGTACTTTAGATAAGCAGCGCTCCACCTCGAACACACTGAACGAGACCCAGCCTCAGAGCCAGGCAACCACTGTGCACTTTTATTTTTCCAATCACTTAGATGCTTTTTTGTGTCTTCGTAATATTTTCTCTCCAAAATAATTGCATCTTCTAATGTACTTAGATAATTTTTTGGGTTAGTTAAATAGAGTTTTTGCGCTTCGGTTCCTGTTATATTAAGGTGAATGTCTATACCAGTTTGTTTCGTTATTTCTGGTAAAGTATCTATGTGATGGAATAATATAATGCGTGGTTTATCAACATTTTGACTAATAATGCCAGCGAAGCTACCATTTTCGTCAAGGTTTACTCCTATATAATAACCATCCTCCATTTTCATCCTTTCTGCTAACTCTGTTAGTGAGATATCGCCTGGAATAATCAATACATCATCAAAACCATTTTGTTCTACGGCTTTCTCTATATCTTTTTGGTTTCTATCCCAAATATCACTAATAGAGTCTTCAAAGTCTGGAGTTAAATCTACCTTGGTTTTCTTGTAGAAAGATAGGAATCCTTGGAGTTTGGTATCTAGGTTAAGAGATATACTTTCTTTTGTGCCATCTGGGCGGGTGTAGATAGAGCTTAGCTTATGCTGGAGTGCATCTCTAAGTTCTGCTTGTGATTTCTCTGGTTTTTGGGGTTTGTCTGGCCCTTTAGCCATGTCTATTGTGGATTCTCTGTTCATGGGGGAATTATAAAGTAAATAGATTTGTAATTCAATCACTGCCACTTCAATTTATCTTACTTAGCCCTATCTAAACAAAAAAGATTAGAGTTCAAGAGATGTTACCTTCTCCCAAGTGTTTTCATTTAAGACTGTAACTTTAGTGTCTCCAATTATATAAAGATAATCATTAATGAATAACGCTCTCTTAGCCTGAATATCACTAACTGCTTTCTTTAAGACGAGATTATTGTTCTCATAAGAAAAAACATATCCTCCCTGGCTTCCTGGCATAAAGAATATTTTATGTTTGCTGTCCTGCAAAAATGCGTGGTAGTTACTTGATACCTCCGTCCAGTATTCATCTAAGGAGTATTTACTAATTTCTATTGGCTTAGTCGGATTAGAAACATCAAATAAAGATATTTTTACTTTAGAACTTTCCATACCTACTCCAAGAATTAAATCTTTCGTAATTGGGTGTAGATAAGAAGAAAATCCTGGAATTTTTAATTCTCCAACCATTTTGGGTTGTTTAGGATTTTTAAGATCAAGGACATAAAACGGGTCAGTCTGTCTAAACGTAACCAAATAACCCTTATCCTCAATAAATCTTGCGGAATAAATCCTTTCATTTTCTCCGAGACCCGTCACAGAACCAGATATATTTAAATTATTATCTAATACATACACGTCATTTTCTTGCTCATTACTCACGCCACCAAAACCCATACCAAAGGAATTTCCAATTGTAACTGCGGCTCGTAAATATCCATTGTATTCATCTAAAGAAAATTGGTTTAACAAACTACCCGGAATACTGCCCATAGCATTAACACTAAAATCATTTAATGCAATTTTCACGATATCAGTTTTAGTTAGCTCTCTTTTGTGCTTCTTAAAGTAGTCTAATCCCCTATTTTGCATTTCGTTATTAAACTTCAACTCATCGTCATTACTAAGTGAACTAACGTATTCACTAATGGCTGTCTGCATTTCATTAAGTTTTGAACTTTCACTTATATTGTAAGTCTTTAGCTCTGCAACCTTTTTAATTATTGATGCTGGAAACATATCTTTATTTTCATTTAAGAAACCATAATAAATCGACATCAGATCACCAGAGTGCGCGTAGGCCACGAATAAATTGTCTTTAGACATATATACAGTCGAATTATATGAGCCAACGAAAGAAACTTTTTTTGAAAGCGCGCCACTTGAAACATTAATTGTGCTTATGTGATATGTCGTATTTACTGTAATCGGCGAAGACGGATGATAAATTGTGTCACACATAACTGTCACTTTATTTGTTCCGGCTGTAAAAAGTGGAATAACACACGAGTCATATTTATTTGAATATGTGCTCGTGATCAGATAAATTTGTCCATTATATAATCGCGACTGAACTAATGAATTTTTATCATCTAGTTTAACATTCCACTTTTCTTTAGGATTTTTTGGGTCAGTTACATCAAAGCCGGTTATTTCTCTATCACCTAGTACAATTAAAACATTATTAGACAGAAGGAGATTGCCAGATTTTCCCATAATTTGACCTACTTTTTCTAATGCTTCTGGAGGAAAAGCCTGCAAAACCTGAACTTTGGGCTTATTCTCCGGTATTATGCCAGGATCAACCGAGGTTCCACCCCCAATCTTTATTTCTGGTGCAACTCCAATTGTCGGCCCTTCCATCATTGGTTGTGGGCCTCCTCGATAATAGTAATAATTTTGAGGTGCCAAAAATATCCGCTTGCCATCTGTTTTTACGATATCTGGCTCATCAATCCCAGCGACTTGAACATTTGTGTCAGAAACTCTATTTGGCGCTACTTCCATTATTGTTTTACCTGATGATCCATCATTGGACAGTGACATTTGAACGCCGGGAGCAGAAATAGCTATTGGACCCACATCTGTGGTCATCATTCTTTCTCCACCAATTCCACCTCCATAATCTTGATTTTGTAGATATTCTTTGTATTCAGCTTCGGATTTAAACTTAACAAAACCAGCGAGAACTGTATTAGACTTTGAATCTTTAGATACAATTCCATTGTCCGATTTAACAGTTACAATATTATCTGTTGTATTTATAATTTTACCATTGGGCTCGGAGATAAGAACCGGATTTTGCATTTGCAAATATTGATTCAAGACTGGAATTGCAATTACAAGAATTAAAATGGTAGCTAAACTACCAGCCAACCTATAAGTATTCAATCTTATGTAATTAAATAATTGCGCTTTTTGAGGTTTCATTTCAGCTCTAAGATTATTTTTTAAATTAGTAATAAATACTTCATCAATTTGAACTTCTGGTTTAGTTTCAAGTAATGCGGCAACTAATTTTCTAACCTCAGTATCTCTATCTTTTAATAAAGGATCAACCTTATAAATTTCTTCTAATATTAATTCTATGTTTTTCATGTTGTTATAATTTAATGATAAATAATATTAATAATGATAACGGCATAATGTCTCTTAATTTCGCAATCGACCGCGAAAATATAACTTTAGAATTTTGCTCTGTTATTCCAAGCGCTTGCGCAATTTCGGCGTGGCTCATATCAGCCCAAACTCGCATAGTAATAATATCTTTTTGAATGGCGCTAAGATTTGACATATACCCCTTAACTTTTTCATAATTTAATTTATCATCAACTTGTTTTAATAAATCAGAATCCCCTTTTATGTCCCAAATATTATCGATATTCTCGGTAACTTTTCTTGTTCTAAAATAATCTATTAATGTATTGCGTGCAATGGAATATAACCACGGTGCAAATCTTTTTTCTGTATCAAATTTATTTATGTTCTTTATTGCCTTTAAAAAAATTTCGCTTGTTAAGTCTTCAGAAAGAGCTTTATTCAATGTTTTAAAATAGATAAATTTATATATTTTACGAACGTAAAATTCATACAAAATTTCAAATTGGCCGAAATCACCAATTTTGCACTTTAAAATAACGTCCTTTTCGTTAATTTCCATATAGTTATAGTTAAATTATAACATCTATACTATACAATACGACAAATCCACAAATTGGTTACAAGATTAAAATAAAAACCCGCTCACTTTCTAGAATAAATCTAGTTTAATGAAGCGGGTGAGCAATTACAAAATATTTTAACCAATACATGCTTTAAATGATTCTAATATTTCAAGGGGGCATTCTCGAGGCTCAAAACTTTTTACATAATATTTAGATTCTCTTTTTGTTCTATTTGAAGGTAGATCAGAAAGAATTAGTTCGTCTAATTCGCATTCGCCTGGTTTTTTGCTAATGTACCCACGATATGTCTGCAAGTCAAACCATCTCAATTCTTTATATGAAATTCCCTCTTGCGCTGAAATAGATTCAATAATATCTTCTGCAGAATTCACCGTACTTCTATCCATCATTGAATCTATCCCTGAATAGTAACAACAACCGTCAATTATAATATATGCAACTTTGTTGTAATTCACATCCTTAGAAAATCTATTATAACTTCTGCAGACGTATTTAGCTTCTCTTAGCATTTACTTATGCCTCCTCTATTAAAGCGATTTACTACGCATATTTAAACATATACTCTGAGCACATGCAAAGCTTTGTAAATCTTTACTTCTTCGATTCATAATACCTCTTAACATAGTAACTCTTTTCGTATTTTGGTGAATGGTTTTTTTCATTCCAGATATCTGCATAGTTTTTATGCATATATACCAAGTGAATGCCTTCTAAGTCCAACGGCGGAACACGAAATTTACTTTTTTTACTACTCCCCTTATTTGCCCAAGCTATTGCCGTTTTGCAGTCTGATGTTATTTTAAGCGGCCTTTCTTTAATATTCTCTACTACCCACTTAATTGCTGCGTATTCTGCAAGACCACTATAAACATCACCTATGTTTTTATTAAAATAAATTACTTTGCCAACATTATCACAAACTGTAAAATAGGCATCGTGAAATTTAAATTTTGGCGGTGATATAAAAGCCCCACCATCTACATGAACTGTTTTCATATGAAAATTTTAACAAATCTTTATCTGGTTACCAAATTATTATTATAATAAAAAAACCTCACTATCGAGGTCTTTGTACCTGCATTCTAAAGAGCTCCTGGTCCATTTTATAAAGTTCATTTAATTGACGCATCTTATCCGGTGTAAGAATAACTCCTTTTACGGGATTAATTGTTATGCCCTCGAACAAATCAAATATCTTTTGAATAATTTTAGCCCGAAATTTCAATTCTTTTTCTGTATGTTTGATTCGCCTTTTTATATTAAATATTTCTTCTTTTGCGTTAATAATTGGAGTAACAATCTTAGATGGATTTTTCTCTCTTCTATTTTTCTTTGTTGGTAATGCTCTTTCGTGTTTTATCAAAACTTCCTTTATATCACATGCATTTTTACACTCTGTACAAGAATAATGAAAAGTACAACCCACCTTATCTCCTATGAAATCGGGCGTACCTACTGTCTTTACTTTTGCATTGCAACACTTAGATCGCCTACATTTTCTCGTCACCTAATTACTCCCTTCTTAAAAGCAACTAAAATGTATATTACAATGGTATTTATAAAATGTAAAGCTAATTGTGGCTTTAGTTTTATGATTTGATAATCAATAATCATTCTAATATTCTGCAGAATATTAGAATGTTGTAAGTTGTGATTATTAAGGTTTTAAAAATGGCATAGTCATAGTATCATATTAGCTATAGTTATTTTTATGTTAAACGATAACCAACCATTAGAAAAAATATTTTCTGTTTCAGAATTTATTGAGATACTAAATATCTTTCTTAAAAAAGATGAGGTACGGATAATAGGCGAGGTGACCCAAGTACAGTTCCCCGCTTCCGGCCATGTATATTTTTCAATAAAAGATAAAAATGGCGAGGCATCTCTTAGTTGCATTATCTGGAAAGGTGTATATGCACGCTGTGCCGTTAATATCGAAACAGGAATGGAGCTTATTTTAACCGGATGTCCTAATATTTATGCTCCAACAGGCCGGATTTCTTTTGTTGCAAGCGCCATAGAGTTACATGGTGAAGGAGCGCTCAAAAAGGCCTATGACGAACTAAAGAAAAAACTTGAAACAGAAGGAATATTTGCACAAGAAAGAAAAAAAATATTACCAGAACTAATTCATAAGATTGGAGTAATTACTTCAAAAGAAGGGGCTGTTATACACGACTTTGAAAATAACCTTGGTAAATTTGGCTATGAAATTAATTTTGTAGATTCTAGAGTTGAAGGTCAACAAGCTGTTAAATCTTTAATAGAGGCCGTCCGTACATTAAAAAAGAAAGATATTGAAGTACTAGTGATAATTCGTGGCGGAGGTTCGCTTGAATCACTTCAGGGCTTTAATAACGAAATGCTAATTCGTGAAATTATAGATTTTAGAGTTCCAGTGATTGCCGGAATTGGGCACGACAAGGACGTACCCCTTATGGCACTTGCCGCAGACTATATGGTCTCTACCCCAACTGCCGCGGCTCATTTATTAAATGTTTCTTGGGAAGAAGCATATTCTAAAATTCAACAAGTCCCCCACTTGCTTACGCGAATTAGCGAGCAATTTAAAAAAATAAGAATGGATTTAGATTTAGCTTGGAACACAATACTCAACCATACCAAAGATGGCATTAGCGCCGTAACTGAAATTTTAAAATTTGCGGATCAGTCAATTAGGCTAAATGATCCGACACGTCAATTGAAACTTGGCTACTCTTTAGTGAGAAAAAACGGGAAAATAATTAAAAGCGTAAGGGGCTTAAATATTGGAGAACAGTTAAACATTGAGGTCGAAGATGGTAGTTTAGTTACAAAAATTGATATAATAAATTCATAATTAATAAAATATTATGGCATCAAAAAAAACAAAAGGATTTAAGGAACATTTAAAAGAAATTGCAGAAATTTTAGAGTGGTTTGACTCCCAGGAAGAACTGGATGTAGAAGTTGCGCTTTTAAAAGTTAAGCAAGCTTCAGAGCTGATTAAATCTAGCAAAAAAAGACTCACAGAAGTTGAAAATGAATTTAAGGAAATAAAAAGAGAGATTGAGGAGTAAATTTTTCAAAAATCAACTACCCCGCGGCAAGCTGACGAGGAATTATTTCGATTAAAAAAATCCGTAAACCCAGCTTTGTCTATTTAGTGAAATAGACAAAGTTTGGTTTACGGAATCACTATTTAAGCAAATAACACAGGACACTGAGTATCACCCAAACGGAAGATCGCCTCGTCGGATTGTCGTCCTGCGTGACTATCAATTCAAAACTCTATCTTTATAACAAAATTTTTTAAAGTAAAGGGGGGAATTAACACTCTGCAGGCCGAACATATCGGCCATAACCGCGGCAGCTAAGCCTATTAATTCCAACTAAGGCACCGCGCGCTCTACACTCATGATAAACTACCATGTCTCTATATGTATCAACATATCCGGCAATCTCCAAATTTTCTCGCTTACCCACATTAGAGGAAAAATAACCAATCGCAAATATTTTAATATGTGATGGCCCATCTTCTAATGGTCCAACACCTCTAAAACCTCTAAATATAAAATGGGTGAGCTCTTGATAAAATATATTCCACGCCGCCCAATCCCTCGGAAATTTATACGGTCGGACAGAACCTAAGCCACCATTATTTAAACTCTTATAAAATCTTGCTCTAGGATAAATTTTAGCTATCTGATAATAAACATCGCGATTAAAATCGTCACGCCTAATTAACCGAGAAACTGACATCCATCCACGCAGTACCACCTGTATTCGTGGGCATAAAACATCATATCTCCTTATACCCTGATTGGCTTTCGATTGAGGTCCTGGCGTGCTAATTATAGCCGGGTCAACATTCTGCGAAGTACCACTTCTTTGCCTATTATTTGTAGGAGCACCAGATAACTCTGAGGGTTCGGGTGCAAACCAAGGACTAGATTCAACTGTTAAATCTTTTAATTTTTGGACCGTTTCCGGCTGTCTATCTAGTGATTTAGACGGCTTGCCTTTTTTTAATACTATTACTACGCAATTATCGCCATTCATTTCCAGCTCAGAAATATTCGTTGCAAGAACGTTAAATTGACATTTTCCGGAACTATCACGAATTGCCGCTCCAGGTATTGTTTCTCCAACTTTAGGTGAAATAAAATCGCCAGCTGGGCTTCTTACAAACGATTCATCGGGCAGTGCAACCCTACCAACATTTAAGGCATCACCAGCCTGCGCTATCGGCGCCATCAGCATCACCGCAACTACTAGAATTAATCCTATAACTCTCATGTTACCTCCACTCATTGCAAAGGTGCGGAATCGCCACACACGATATATTACTACTCGTCCATCTTGGACATATAACTAAAGCATCTTCCTTAATGCTAAGAAGAAATTAACAATAATACCTATCTTTGTCAAGCTACAATTAAAAAATAGCAGAAATTTTAGAGTGGTTTGATTCGCAAGAAGAACTTGATGTAGAAGCTGCACTCGCTAAAGTGAAGCAAGCTTCAGAGTTAATTAAATCTAGCAAAAAAAGACTTACGGAGGTTGAAAATGAGTTTAAGGAGATTAAGAGAGAGATTGAAGAATAATTTTTTAATAATAAAAAAGTACTCCAGAATATACGTGGAGTACCTTGTTTTAATAAACTTATTAAATAGATCTACTTAGCGAGAGAGTTATATAGAGGTCCTCCATCAATACAAGGAGTACCTGGACTAATAGGAATGCATACACTCGCAACTCCAAAACATTGTTTATATAAAATATCCGAAGCTTTAAACTTAATATGATAAACCCGGCCATTTCCTGCATTATCGCGTTTATTTCTGATTTTTACATATCCAATTGGAAGACCACTGTTAATTTCGGCGTCACTTTTACAGTTCTTACTAATACAGCTGGAAATTGGCTCATCCTGTTTAACTTCAATCGGAGTTATGAATCTGACATCTACTCCGCTACGACTAATAATATCATAGATACCTACGATGAGATAATCTCCAAATAAGTATTCTTCTCTCGTTGTAATCCATGGATTTGTACAATCTGGCGGAGGAAAAGCCTTGTCAAAAATATCTTTGTCAACAAGAACATAAGTTCTAGTATCTACAAAACTGTAACATTGACCTATTGCACAAAAACGTTCAGGAGCATAACGTCCAGAGGTCTGGAATCCAACGACATCTGCACCAGACCAACCAGCTCGAAAAGACAAAAGGAGACGATCAAAAAGAGGGGTTATATCACTTTTAGTAAATTCCGTATCAAATGGAACTAATACTTTTCCAGACTTTTTCTCAAGCCTAAAAACTTCTGCATCATCCAATGAAGTTGCATAAAAATGCCATGTGGGTCGATACCCATAAATTGCGAGTCGGTCTAAACGCTTTCTATTCACTTCATATTGAGGATTAATAGTATCTTTTTCTACTATAAACGCTGTAATAATATGCGCTAAACATCCAGAACAAATAACACCGATGATAATAATGGCAATGAAATTAATCAGCTTGGCTTTCATGATTTTCTCCTTATTCTTTTTGCAACAAAAACTAACGAAAGATTAAAATATTTTATACAGATTGTCAACTTGAAAAGACTAGCAAAAAAAGACTTACGGAGGTTGAAAATGAGTTTAAGGAGATTAAGAGAGAAATTGAAGATTAAACTAACGGTGGAGGTGTCATGCCGGGATTAGAACTTATGGTTTCTTTTGGATTTGGCCCGTATTGATTAGTGCCATGCTGACTATCTAATACCATTAAAACAATAAACACGATTCCACCAACAGTTGGAATAAGATTAATAAGTACCCACCATCCGCTAAGATTTGTATCGTGAAGTCTTCTTACCGCGACTGCAATACTCGGGATAAAAACAGCACTAATATAAAGCACTATTGCAATTATAGTTGACCATCCATCTTTACTAATTATTCCCACAACCAAAATCAAGGATACCATAATAATTGTATTTAAAAGGTAAAACATCCAATATTCTTTCCTTGTTGCCCGCCCAGTAAACACTGCATATTTTTTTAAAACATCTAAATAGTAATTCATATTTTTAATTTAATTAATAATTAATATTATTCATGCTTTTATTTTTATTCCTTTATTTCTTTTGCGGCTTTGCGGTAGGCGCAAAAGTCACACTCTATTGAAGATTCCGGTAAGTTAGCGTTCATCAAACACTTATGTGCATCCATTATAGATTGCTCCACCCAACTGTCATTACCGTCATATGGCAAGAGCTTTATGTCAAATTCTAGTTTTGCATCAAATGCTTCTTTGTCTGTATCTCCATTGCAGTAAACAAAAAATCCAGTTTTATTTACCTTAAAACCATTCTGGCGGAAGAGCCACTGATATATTTCCATTTGTCTCTTGTATCCAATTTGCCACTCGGCATCTAGCGACACTTCACCGTCTTTTGAAGTTGCTTTATAATCTACTATTATTAACTCCCCTGCAGGATTCACCCAAACATCATCTATGCCACCTGTTATTAGCAAATTAGTTGTGGGATGCAAAAATCTAATACCACCACCTAAGGCATCTCTCCACTCATCCATTTTATCACTCTGGTATGGCACAGCATCTAGTCCGTATGCCTTCATGAGCGGATGGGCACTCCCCTTGCCGCGATGGAAATCAAATTCTTTTTTTAAAAGTTTATCTACTGCGGAATTTAAGCTAAAAGGAAATCCCGGTGGCTGACCAATGCCCAATCGCCTATCCATATAAAAACATCTTGGACATTTTAAAAATAAATCTATTTTTGATCTACTTAAAGCAAATGGAACTTTAGAATCTGGGTTAAATATATTTCGAGTCCTTTTTGGGTTGTAATATTTTGTCATGGTTTATTCTAACATAAATACTGCGCTCTAAACACGATACCTTGTAAAATATTTGATTTGTTGTATAATCATGCAAGTTTATTAAACAACATTAGCATAATAATCGTGCTTTCAGAAAGAGTGAGAGAATGTCTAGAAAAGCAAGAAACAAGGACTACGCGAGTGGGAAACCAGATTTTATGGATTATGTATTTAACGCTGATGAAGCTTATAGGCGAAAACAACGACACGATAGAATGCTTGAGAGAAACAGCAATCTATCAAAAAAAATTGCTGCTGAAATGAACTACCTCGTGGCAAGCCAACGAGGTAGTTCATTTGAATAATATTAATAATTATAGCATTTCGAAAGATTAAATAATAAAACAAGCAAAATAATGATGGCCTATTTTATCTCTTTTTATTATTACTTTGTCTTGCTATCACCTACTCCCTCTACACTATTCTTTATTACAAAATATTTATTAGAAGGATAATCTTGTTTGCCATCCTTTATATCCTCTTGTATCACGTCGAAACCAGAATTTATTAGAAATTCTTTTGACCTTTCCCCTATTCTTGCAATTCTTTCTTCCATTGTTAACTTGTCTTGTTCGCCTTGCGCAAATAATTCATTCTCTTCAAATAAATCCGCTGCAATATTTCCAGGCCCAAAGTGTATCTCACCATTTGGTTTAAGAATACGTTTTGCTTCTCTTAAAGCTTCGATGATAAATTCTTTCGAACTACCAAGAGTGAGTGGCCCAGCGTGGGAGATAACTACATCAAAACTATTATCAATAAATGGCAATTTTTCTGCGTCTGCTTTTACATAAGGAACATCAAAAATTTGTTTACCTTCGTTCTTCCACATTTCGGGATTCATGTCGAGAGAAACAACTTCTATCCCTTTTTTCTTAGCAACTTCTGCAATTACTCCGGGACCAGCACCAATATCTAGAACTTTCTTTCCTTTTAATTGCTCCCAAGATAAGCCGAGGTCTTTTAAATCAGAAGTTGCCTCTTCTTCTAAAGCAGGCTCTATTTCGCCCTCTGGTATTTCCTCATCATTTTTTTCAATTGAGTCAAATGGTGCCATATTTGTAATATCTATTCCGTATTAAATAAACACTTATGCACAATTATTATAGCGTTCTATTATCCTTTTGTTTCCTATTTCGAAATAATCTTAAATTCGTTGCTTGTTGATTCGGAAATTAATCC
>JAUXUB010000057.1 GCA_030680955.1 bacterium
TATAAGTTATTTGTTATTGGTTGTTAGTTATTAACTACTCCTTATAATCATGTATTATTATATCAATAATTTTATCTAAAAGCTTTTCTGGGTCATCGTTAAAAATTGTTCTCTCGGAAACACGGAAGCTCTTGTCTATGATACCAGCGATAATATCTGCCGTGCCACCAGACTTCGTAAGTACACCAATTGGTTTCTTATCTTCGTAACCAATCGTATATTCATTTAAAGTGCCCATACGTCCACAAATAGTTATAATGGCATCTGACGATCTAGTAAGAATTAAATTTCTTCCCGAATAATCAAAACCAGTATAAACAATTATATCGTGATAATCTGTTGGAAGGTGGTAAGTGCGCAAATGTGCCGCCTTTGATGCCGCCGGAGAAAAACCTATTACCGTGCCTCCAGCTTCCTTGCACCCTTTTGCTGCCCAATAAGGAATTCCGGTTGTGGCTCCAGTTACAAGCACCATTCCATGCTCAGCAATAAGCCGCCCAATTGTTTCGGCTTTTTCTACTGCGTCTTTTGCGCAATGTTCTATTTCCGCAGCACCAGAAACACAGATTTTATATTTTAAGGCTTTCTTTCGATGATTATGTTTTATAGATGATGTTTTTGCCACAAAATTTTATTATGTATTATTGATAAAATTAATGGATTGCCACTTCCATTAATTCGCTAATGCGTTAATTGTATCATAATTCCACAATCTGGCCGATGCTTGGCATCTCTGTTGCCACATTAAGTTCGCTATTAATTTTTTGCATTAAGGCCTCTCCTTGATCTGGCTCACCCATGCATACAAAAACTTTTTTTAGACTCTGCTTCATTGGAGAAAGCCATTCAACGAGACGAGGCTGGTCGGCATGAGCCGAATAACCCCCAATTGCCGCAACCCTGCAATTTACAGCCACATCCTCATCGAATATTTTAACATTAAAAGACTTGCCATGAGTCGCTCCGAATGGCTTTCCTTCTTTTGATTTTTCCAAAATGCGCCTTCCTAAAGACCCATTTGCCTGATAGCCAATAAAAAGCAAAGTGCTATTTGGGTCGCTCATATAACGCTTAGCATGGTGCACCATTCTTCCACCCTGCATCATACCCGAACCAGCAATAATAATTTTAGGATTCGGAACATTATTTATGTTTTTTGATTCAAAAGTTTGTAGAGTCATATGTAATCCCGGAAAATCAAAAATCTTATCTCCTTTTTGGATTTGAGCTAGAGTTTCATCGTTAAAATATGAAGAATATTTTTGATATATAGAAGTTAGTTTTATCGCAAGAGGACTATCAAGATAAATTGGAACTTTAGGTATTTTTTTATTTTCTACTAAATCATTTAACTGGAATAAAAGATCTTGGGTGCGCTCCATTGCAAATGCTGTTATCATGAGCGTGCCTTTTTTTGCCATTGTTTCTATAATCACATCTCTTAATTTTCCTAGACGTTCTTCTTGTGGCTCATGAACTCTTCCGCCATATGTAGATTCAATTAGCGCATAATCCGCATCACTAATAAACTCTGTGTTTCTAATGATTGGTGCTGGAAAATTTCCTAAATCACCAGAGAAAACTATTTTTTTACCTTCGGCTTCAATCAAATAAAAAGCTGAACCTAAAATATGACCAGCGTCATATGGTGTAATGTTTACATCTCCAATAGAAATTGTTTTATGATAAAAAACCTCATCCCACATTTTCATAAGCGCTAAAACATCTCCCCCATCATATAATTGTTCCCTGCTTAACCTGTCTGTCTCCTTCTTCATAATATGTTCTGAATCTAATAAGAGGAGTTCCGAAAACTCACGCGTTGGAGGCGTAGAATATATTTTGTTTTTATAGCCGGCTTTTATTAATTTAGGCAAGCGACCAGTATGATCAATATGAGCGTGCGTCACAAATACCGCATCAATTTCCGATGGTTTATATGGAAACGGGTCGCAATTTATTTCATCACAAAATCCAATACCCTGGCGCAAACCACAGTCTATTAAGATTTTTATTGTTTTACCCGCCGAAGCTTTATGCGAAGGCTGGGCCGGAACCTCAAGTAAAAAGTTTGAACCAGTAACCGACCGAGCTCCACCGTAGAAATATAGCCTCATTAGAATTATGAAGTAAGAATTATGAATTATAGTAAGGCAAGCTTACGTTATTGCTTAATTCTTATTTCTTTATTTTTTATTATTTATAATTCTTTATTCATGATTCATAATTCATGCTTCATGCTTCACTTCTTCAGCAATCGTAACGCCGCCTTGAGGCGACCTGGTGCGCCCTCTATAGAAACATCAACTTTTTGAAGGGCTTCTTGGGCATCTCGTTGCGCAAATCCTAAATTTTGAAGCGCACCTATAACATCTGCATCAGACTGCATTGTAGCCACTAATTCGCCGCTTTCTATACTTCCAATTTTTTCTCTAAGCTCTAAAATTATACGTTCTGCTATTTTTCTTCCTATTCCAGAAGCTTTGGTTAATAGTTCGGCGTGACCCCCTTTTATTGCTGCTAATAATTTTTCAGTTGAAGTAAGGCCTAAAATTCCAAGTGCTGTTTTTGGACCAATTCCAGAAATTCCGTTTAACATTCCAAATAGCTCCAAATCTCTCTCGTTTACAAAACCATATAAAGCCACGTGGTCCTCGCGTAAATACAAAAAAGTATAAAGCCTTATAATGCCACCAATTTCAGGTAGCGTTCCAAAAACAGACTCTGGAATAAAAACCTTAAATCCAACCCCGCCAACTTCAATAAGTAAGGAATTCCCATAATTTGCAACTAGCTTTCCAGAGAGCGTATGAATCATATATTAGATTATACCTTTTTCTTGCATTATTTTCACTTTTATAATACTATAGTAATATTATTAAATTGTGTTTCTGCATATTTAATTAATATTCGCTATAAAATAACACTCAATATTACGTAGTCGGACTACCAAAAAGCCGATAACGTAAATATTTAGGTAGTCCGACTACAAATGCCAATTACCAAATCCGCTAAAAAAGCCCTAAGACAGAGCGTACGAAGACGTACTCAAAATAATTTAAAAAAAGAAACCTACAAAAAAGAGGTTAAAAACTTCAGAAAGTTAATATTGGCAAAAAATATTAATGACGCCAAAGCATTATTGCCAAAGGTTTTTAAAGCACTAGATAAAGCAGCTAAAACTAACGTTATAAAAAAGGGTAAGGCGGATAGATTAAAATCGCGCCTATCCATAAAACTTAGAGCAAATTTTTAGAAAGGTCGCCCTTTAAGAAAGTTTTAAAAATACTCTTAACAGTTTTAATATATGGAAAATATTTTTAAAAGATTCCAATTTTGGTTACCTATAATTTACTTACTAATAATCTTAATTGATATAGGATTTGGTTTAACTGGTTACAATATTCTAGCTATGCTTACAAGTCCTCCCGCTTGGTTTAATTTTTTTCAAGTGGAGGATACTTTTGCTATTGCAATATTTTTAAGTATAGGTATCTGGTATTTAGTTGGATTTGTTATAGATTTGATAGTTAAAAAAATCAAATCCAAATAATAACAATGCTGATTAGTGCTGTTATTTGTAGTTATATTAAGGCCAATTCCAAAAGAGCTTCTTCGTATTCTAGTTTTCCAGATTTTATTTCAACATCATAATCTGCAAATCGGCGAAGTTGACTCTGATCTTGATAGGCTAAAATGTTAAATATTTTAGCCGCGTCGTTTTTTGAAGCAAAAAGGCTTTCTAAATTCAATAACCGCTCGGAAACTGGCTTTCTAAACCAATAAGATATATATGCAAAAAAATCGCCCTCAATATTTACACCAGAATTTTTTATAAGTTTCTTTGTAATTTCACTAGATTTAAGAAGTGAAAGTTTATCTAATTCTTGAGTAACTCCCCAAGAATTGTTAAGAAATGCACGCGCAAGATATTCCACAACATCATTTGGAATATTAATATTCCGCGCTTTTGCCTCTTCTCCAATAAATGTGACAAATTCTCTGTTATTTAAATTTGCAAACTCTTGGACTCTATTTGGTTTGTCTTTCAAAAAAGAAAGGTCTTTGGTAATTAGTTTGGTGTCGTCGGAAATGATAAGCGTGGACTCTTCAGTAATTACAATATTTTTAAATAATTTTTTAAATTGACCCTGATCCGTTCCGCTTATAGCATTTTTAATCACAACTAGTTTTGTATCTTGAAATAAACTTGAGCTAACAAGAAATGACCGAGCGCGCTCTAGACCATCTTCATCTTCCGCGTCAACTACCTCAAGCGCTAAATTGGCTCTTTTTTCGGTATAGCTTAGAATTAGTTGATCAAGTTTCTTATTGCGACGATAGGCATCTGGGCCATATAGTGTGATAATCATAAAAACATTAAATCATCAAATCACAAGATCATCAAATGCTGAGTGGCACCGCAAGCGCTTGCGTTTGATTTAATGATTTTATGTTCTAGTGATTTTATGAACTAGTCTAGTATAAATTCTTTCTTTGGTATCAAACTTGGATCTGTTGGTAGGAAAAAATGAAAAGTTGTTCCGCGATTTAATTCAGATTCTACTCTAACATCACCTCCATGTCTTTTTATAATATTTTTTGCAATATAAAGACCAAGACCAGAACCTTCTGTTTGAATTTTTACCACATTTTCTCCTCTGAAAAATTTGGTAAATAACTTCTCAAGATTTTCAGACGAAACTCCAATCCCCGTATCTGCAATAGACACTTCAATAAATGGAGAATCTGGTAATCTAGAAATTTTTACTGTCACAGTCCCATTTTTAACATTATATTTAATTGCATTATCTATAACATTATTTAATGCTAAAGCAAGCCTTTCTTTGTCTATCATGATTGTAATAGCGCTTTCTTCTGGTTTTTCAAAATATAAATTTACCCCATACTCTTCTGCGGCTGAATTATCCGCTTCCAATAGATCGCTTAAGAATTGGACCAAATCAACTTCTGCAAATTTATAACCAAATCTACCTTCTTCAATTTTTGCCACGTCTAGTAAATCATTTACTATTTTTGATAATTTATTTGCTGCTTTAAGACCGTTTGTCACAAACATAGCGCTCTCCTCGCTTAATCCCTCGTCTTTTTTGAGTGTCTCCATTGTCCAAGAAAGGGCATTCACTGGGGTTCTAAGCTGATGCGCCGCGACCGTGATAAATGCGCTTTTTGATTTTAGTAATTCTACTTGACGCGTCCTATCATTAATTATTTTTACAAATCCTAAAAGTTTATTAGCAGAATCTAAAACGCGCGTTGTTGTAATGCGGAGCTCAAGACCAACGTCTTCAAACGAAATATCAACAATTTGAATATTTGAGCCTATTTCCGAGCGGTTAACACTTGAGGCGGCAAGGGATGGGAACATAGACTGCATTAATGTTTTTGATTTCATTCTAGATGCATAATCTAGCGAAAACATTTTACCAACTACCACTTCAGCCGGTATGCCAAAAATTCCTTCTGCAGCTCGATTAAAGACTAATATTTTAAAATCCGTATCATAAGCTATAATTCCGTCTTGAAGATTGAAAATAATATTTTTCATTTGATTGCGCTCAAGCTTAATTTCAAGATTACTACTTGAGAGTCGCAAACTCACAACCAAAAATGGAATGCCTACCAATAAAAGTAAAATTGGTGTCACATAAGTAAGATTAGGTAAATCTATAAAATTTAATACGATAATAATCAAAGCGACAAGCAAAAAAAACCAAAAAGTAGCCATTTCGGGAAGTAAAATGTAAATTTTGAGTTTTTTAAAGAAACGGTTAATCATCCTTTGACTTTTTGTTTTCAAAAAGCTCGGCCCAATTTTCACCATGTTTCACATTTATCGCAAGCGAAACTTTTCCCACAAATACTTTCTCCATAATTCCTTGAATGCGCTCTGTTACTGTATTTATCATATCACTGCGAACCTCAAACAACAATTCATCATGAATAGAAAGTAGGAGAAATACATTTTCTTTAAAAGATTCGTCTTTTAAAACCTCAAACACTTGGATCATAGCGAGTTTTATAATATCTGCTCCCAAACTTTGAACTGGCATATTTAAGGCGGCGCGTTCTGCTTCGCTTATCTCTCGTAATGCTCCAAAATTTAAAGCCGGCAGACGACGAAGTCTGCCGTTTAAATTACGAACTATCCCAGTAGTTCTTGCTTCTTCCTTAATGCGCGATTGCCAATCACGAACAGCACTGAATTCTTTAAAATAATTAGCAATAAAAATTTTAGCTTCTTCTGCTTTTATTCCTGCCGATTTTGCAAAAGCACGAAAACCCATACCATAAATCATTCCAAAATTTAATGTCTTAGCGAGGCGTCTCATTTCTGCTGTAACCTCCTTAAGGGGAACACGCAATACAGTGCTCGCAGTAATTGCATGGATATCATCGCCACGTTTAAAAGCTTCAATCATCTTAGTGTCCTCCGTTAACATAGCAAGTATTCTAAGCTCAAGTTGAGAGTAATCAAACGATACAAACGAGAACCCTTTTGTTGGAACAAATGTTTGCCTTAACTTATTAGCTAACACATTTCCAATGGGAATGTTTTGCAAATTAGGATTTTGAGAGGAGAGCCTTCCTGTGGCTGTTCCTGTTTGCACAAATGTTGTACGTAGTCGCCCATCTTTACTACAAAGGTCTAAAATTGGCTTTATGTATGTAGACAATAATTTATAAAGTTCACGATACGAAAGAATAAGGGGCACAATAGAATGCTCATTGACTAGACCAGACAATACTTCTTCGTCTGTTGATAATTTTCCTTTAGGGGTTTTTTTGGTTTTGTTTGCTCCTAAATTCAGCTTTTTAAAAAGTAAATTTCCTAGCTCGTTATTTGAATTTAAATTAAATTTCTCTCCCGCTATCTTATAAATTTCATCTTCACAAGATCTGATATCTATTTGGATTTTATTCTTAAACTCATTTAATTTATCGCGATCTATTAAAATTCCACGCTCTTCCATTTTTGAAAGTACTCTAAGAAGTGGCATTTCAATTTTCTCAAAAACTTTTTTTAGATTTTCGCGAGCGATCTCATTTTCTAAAACATTATATGCGGTAATATAGTCTCTATCGCTACCAGACCACTCTATGTCTAGAAATTTCTTAGAAATATCTTGGGGGCTATAATTTTTAAAATCCGGATAGCAAACCCAAAAACCAACGCCAAGATCAAAATACGGCCCATAAAAATTTGTATGAGTACTATCTGTTTTTTTTATAATTTCTTTTAAATTAAAACCGACTTTGATTTTTGAAGTATCAAGATCTGTATTATTAATTTTATCCAGCTCTTCTTCTTTTAAAATTACGACGAATGGAGGCAAAGTTACTTTTTCTTCTACAACATTCTCCCCAAACAAACCCTGCGTAGGTAGTGACTCCGTTTTTTTATTTTGAAAACGTGGCGCTCTCGCCTCTCCCATAAAACGTTTTTTTAGACTTTCAAAACCAAATTTATCAAAATATTCTATTAATTGCTCTGGTGCTTGATAAGTTTTTAGCTCCTCAATTTCAATTTGCGGGAGAGGAGCATCTCGCCTTATTAAAACAAGACGTTTAAAAAGTTTTATATTATCTTCTTGATTCTTAAACTTCTCTTTATACTTTGGTTCTTCGTGAATTGAAGAAATTAAAGATTCTAAAGTGCCATATTTTTGTAGAAGATGACTTGCGGTTTTTGGCCCAACACCAGCGATACCAGGAATATTATCAGATGCATCACCTACAAGAGTTTTGTAATCTGGTAAAGTTTTTGGAGGAAGTCCATAACGTTTTTCTACTGCCTCTTCATTGTAAATTTCTGTAGTAGAGACGCCAGTCTTTAAAACTTTTACAACTATTTTATCACCCACTACAAGCTGTAAGGTATCCAAATCTCCAGTTAAAATAGTAATTATAAGGTCTTTTGTATTTTTAAATCGATCTACTAATGTTCCAATAAGATCGTCTGCCTCAAAACCTGGAATTTCAAATGCTGGGATGTTAAATGCCTTGAAAAGATTATGAGCTTCAATAATTTGGAATATAAGTTCATCGTCTGCTTTTGGACGATGCGCTTTATATTTTTCATATTCATTTTTGCGAAAAGTAGGTTCGGGACGATCAAAAAGCGCCACAGCATAATCTGGTCTGTCTTCTCTCCAAACTTTAAGCATAATACTTGCAACGCCATAAAGCGCATGCGTAGGCTTACCTTCTTTGTTTGTCATCGGAGGAAGGGCGTGATAGGCGCGGTGTATCAAGGCATTGGCATCTATTAAAAGCAATGTTTTATTCATATAGTTTTGGTTATACTCCTAATTTCGTTTTCAACTTCAATTATATAGATAATTTTCAATTCTCAAATACCAATTTACAATTAATTTTCAATTTTTTGTAAATTTATAACTAGATCATTAAATGAAAATTGTAAATTGAACATTGTAAATTTATTCTTTTAAAAAACTATACGTATTTCGATCACGCGTTCATTCTCTAAATTACCATGCTTGAACTTTATCCAAACTGTATTTTTTGGTAATAATTTTTTGATCTTGTCCGCCCACTCAATAAAAATAATGACATCTTTCTCTTTGAGTAATTCTCTAAAATTTAAATGTTTTAAATCTTTTGCATTATTTAAACGGTAAACATCTATATGATATGCTCTTTTATATTTTTTATTAAATTTATTTAATGTTTTAAGTTTATATTCCCTCATTAAAACAAAAGTTGGGCTAGATACTTTTTCTTTAACTCCAAGAAATTTTAAAAAGGTTTTAACAAAAAATGTTTTTCCAGAACCAAGGTCGCCCACAAAGCCAATAACTAATGGGCCTTTGTAAACTTTTGAAGAAGTGTCTAGTAATCTTTCCGCAATATTTCTAGCAATTTTTTTTGTTTCAAGCGCTGAATTTGACTGCATCTTAAATCGTATTTAAATAAGTGTTCCTCTAGCTTTAAGACCAAGATGTTTATAAGCCGCTTCAGTTGCAATGCGACCACTAGAGGTTCGCTCCAAAAAACCCAAGCTCATTAAATAGGGCTCATAAACATCTTCTATGGTTCCTCTGTCTTCGTTTATTGCGGCGGCAAGCGCATTAATACCAACTGGTCCACCATTAAATTTATTAATAACCGCTTCTAAAAATCTTCTATCTGCATCTTCTAAGCCTTTTTCATCTATACCCAAAAAACTTAGAGCCTTCTTACATATTGCTTCACTTACTAAGCCTTCGCCTTTAACCTCAGCATAATCACGCACGCGCTTTAAAAGACGATTTGCAACACGCGGTGTTGCTCGACTTGCTCGCGCAAGAACTTGAATAGCATTGTCGTCAATTGTAACATCTAAAAGCTTACTTGACCTTTTAATAACTTGTACGATGTCGTCTTGGCTATAATAATCAAGCTTAAAGGTAGCTCCAAACCTAGAACGGAGTGGGCCTGAGAGCAAACTCATGCGAGTAGTAGCTCCAATTAATGTAAATGGCGGTAAGTCTAATGTTATACTCCTCGCTCCGGGGCCCTTACCCACCATTAAATGAAGTTTACGAGACTCAAGTGCCGGATAAAAAACTTCTTCTATCAAACGGTTCAGCCGATGAATTTCATCAATAAATAAAACATCTCCTGCTTCAAGGTTACTTAACACCGCAGCAATATCTCCAATTTTTTCAAGCGTTGGACCAGAAGTAATTTTAATTGTGCTCCCCATTTCTTTGCATACCAAATGAGCTAATGTGGTTTTACCAAGACCAGCCTGACCATAAAACAATAAATGATCAATGCATTCGGATCGCCTCTTGGCCGCCTCAATAATTACCTTTAGATTTTTTTTTACAACATCCTGACCAACATAATCGTCCCATGTTGTTGGTCGCAAAATTTGATCTATCCCGTTAGAGGTACCGCCTTGCGCGGCGGTCGTCTTTGACGACCTACCTCTAACGGGATCTATGCTATTCGTTGTTTCACTTTTCCCTATGTTTAGTTTATTAGGATTGTTTTTCTCCAGACTTGCTTTTTTGGATGTATTTTGGTTATTATTTGGCTTTGTCATAAATTTGTATTTAAGGTTCTATATTTAAACATAAAATGTGATTATTTCCTTATAAAATAGTGTTTTTATAAGGGGTTCACTCCTCACATAAGTATTTATGTGAGGGGTTGACATTTTTGATTTTTTATGCTAATATTTAGCGTTATTTGCTTAAGTCTGTGGGCGGGAACTCCTTTTAGCCCCACGGATAGTTTGGCTCCGGCTGGACTACTCCTCGAAGGAATTCTAACCTCTTTTTATTTTAAAAAGAGACCAATGTAGTCCCTCCCACCAGTTTTGCCGTTTTAACTGCAAAAGTGGCGGGGGGGCGTATGCCCACAGATTTAAACAAAGAACTGGTAGACTTTATAGACCTTTTGCATAATTTCTTTTCTACGGCCATTTTATCGGTCCTGTAATTCGCTCAACTTCTTCAAAAGTAGTCACACCCTGAAGAATCCTCAAAATTCCTGCTTGTTGAACCGTAACAACACCTTGGGCCTTCACGGCTTTTTTTATATCTACATCACTAATGTCTTTTGAAATTAATCTATTAACCTCTTCGTCTACCCGAAGTAATTCTACTACAGCAGTGCGTCCTTTGTAACCAATGCCATTGCACACACTACATCCTTTTTGATTATAGATAACATAGTCTTTATAACGCTCTCGCGGAACACGCGCTGGAAGTGATTCAATAAATTTTTGAATATTATTTT
The DNA here is from genome assembly GCA_030680955.1 of bacterium. GTDB lineage: Bacteria > Patescibacteriota > Minisyncoccia > UBA6257 > JACOXY01 > JAUXUB01. Next base: position 10,774 of record JAUXUB010000057.1, read on the forward strand.
TTAAGTTATCATTAATCATAAGAGGTGCTTTACACTTTTTGCAAAGACTACGAACTAGTCGTTGAGCAATAATTAAATTAAGTGCCGGACCCAAGATTGCCGTCTTTACCCCCAAATCAACCAAACGTGGAATCGCACCAAAAGAATCATTGGTGTGAAGTGTAGAAAATACTAAGTGGCCGGTTAGCGCAGCGTTTAAAGCAATATCCGCAGTTTCCAAATCTCGAATTTCACCAATTAAAATAATATCTGGGTCTTGTCTAACAATAGATCGCAAACCACTCGCAAACGTGTATCCTGCTTCTGCGTTTACTTGTGTTTGTTCTATGCCAGGCAAATGATATTCAATAGGATCTTCAAGGGTAATTATTTTTGATTCTGGCTCATTAACGCTTACTAAAAAAGCGTAGAGAGTAGTAGTTTTACCAGATCCAGTAGGGCCGGTATTTAAAATCATTCCGTTTGGCCTCGCTAATTCTTCTTTAATTATTGCAAGATCTTCGTCGTTTAAACCTAAGTCTTGTAGAGTTAGCATTATAGTGTCTGGATCTAGAACGCGAAGAACAACTGTTTCTCCGTATTCTGAAGGCAAAGCTGAAGCACGAATTTCAATACTCTTCCCTCCCATAGTCACAGAAAATCTGCCATCCTGAGCAGCCGCATGAATATTAAGCTTCATAGAAGCTAGTAATTTTACTCTTGATAAAATAAAAAAATAATCTGGCAAAGAAAGTCCAGTATATAAATCGTGAAGCAGTCCATCAATACGTAATCGAATTTTTACATCGTCTTTAGCTGGTTCAAAGTGTATGTCTGAACCTTTTAAAGCCAAAGCGGAAGCCAACACAATTTCAAGAATTTGACCCGTGGCCACTTTTGCTTTAATGGCATTTTCTATCGCTTCCTTCGCGCTTGCAAGGGATTTAAGTGCTTCTTTAAGGCTTGCGATTCGGCCCTCATCTATTTCTACTTTTCCAGCAATAGCACTTAGATCTTCGCCAATAAATTCATAAAAATTCCAAATATGTTTTAGCCCCGCAAGTGATCCGATTTTTATTTCTAAATTTTTCTCTTTTTTATGTAATACATCTAAAACATTTTTTGTTGATGGTAACGCTGGATCATAAACCACAACAACAATCGTGTCGCGTTTTAACGCTAGCACGGCACACTTTCCCTCTTCTGCTTCTTTTTTCGAAAGAATTTTTAAAGAATCAATTTGAACAGGTGCGGTTTTAAGATCAATATAAGAATATCCAAGCTTTACTGCTCTTTGTTTTGCGTCGCGTTCCTCTGCGTCACGCTGAATCTTTGCTAATTTATCTTCTAAACCAGGTTTTGAAGGCGATAATGACATAATATAGAATCACCATAACAGAAAAAGTAAAAAAAGTGAAGTTCTTGTATGGTACACCCATAGACTTAACACTGTTACTCTTTTAAGATAAGCTATTTATATGCTAGGTAATGTCATGTGGACTTTTAATAACGTGGGGATAAGCAAAACGCCTATCACAAAATTTTTCCATAATTTATCTAAAAAAGACAAAGAAAATCTTGATGTTGCTCTTGATGTTTTACATGAAAACGAAGACGTTCAAGAAATTTATACTAACGCTAAAATAGAATTGGGAAATAAAAATTAAGAACAAAGAAAAGCGATCTGCTTATTCTAAATTCATAATTCTAAATTCTAAATTCGTAATTCCGTGATTGTTTTAGGTCTAGATCCAGGCACAACACGTATTGGATATGGTTTAATAGCCCGTGGTTCACCGCCAGAGCTTTTGTCTTGTGGGGTGCTTAAAGTGCAAACCAAAGAAAGAGATGAGCGAATTTTTGAGGCGGTTAATCATCTTAAAAAAATAATAAAAAAATATAATCCTTCTCTTGTTGCTCTTGAAAAATTATTTTTTGTAAAAAATCAAAAAACTGGGCTTCAAGTTTCTGAAATGCGTGGCGCGCTCTTATACGCGCTTCGCGGCGAAAATTTAACCATTGTTGAGTACGGTCCAAAAGAAGTCAAAAAAAATGTCACCGGAGATGGAAATGCGGATAAACGCGCCGTAGCAAAAATGGTAAAATTAACTTTTCCTAAAAATGAAATTGTTGGCCCGGATGATGTAACTGATGCAATAGCAGTTGGCCTAACCGCCCTTTACGACTTACGCTACCGCTTAAAGTGAACTTTTTTGAAAAAGAATGATATCTTTTTGAAAAACTACGCCCTTATCATCCATGGCTTTAATAGAAAGCTTGTTTTGTAATTCTAATTTTGGAACTGTTATTGGTTTTTGATATGAAAATGGCATTGACCCAGCGTTAAATTTATCAACTTGAGCATCGTTCCAAAGAATTTCAACACTACTAATATTGTGATATGTGGAATTTATACTAAAATTTAAAGAAAATTGTTCAGTGATAAAATCCCCACTTTGAGGAGAATTGATCACGATTTTCACATCAGAATTATCTCCAGTAACTCGCGCGCCTTTATTGTATGAATTAAAATCTGGAATGTTTTGCTTTGCCCAATTTAACACAGGCATTTCCCAATTCCAAAACTGAGGGTCATTCTCTGGGTCTGCTGGCACTGGCCCCTGTGGATTATCTTTATCTACATAATATAAAATTGAATGTACTTGCTTGTCATTTAAATAATCGCCCTTAAAAATGGGCTTATTGGCGCTATATGGATCTGGTTTTATAAATGGTTCTGGATCTTTTCCTTCAAGCGCCACCTTCATAAATTCACTCCACATTGGAATTACACCAACAATACTGCCGCCATTTTTTTGAAGTGGCTCCCTGTGATTATTGCCAATCCAGAGGCCCACAACAATACCAGGGGTATATCCAACTGACCAAGCATCCACATAGTTATTGGTAGTTCCGGTTTTTAAAGCAACGGGTTGATTTGGAAAAATAGTTGAATTAACAACCGAACCAAAAAGCTGAGCGCGCGCATCAACGTCTGAAAGAATATCGTTTATCATGCGTACATACTGCGGCTCACCAATTTGCTTGGGGATGTTTTGATAAGATTCTAAAACCTCACCTTTATCGTTTTTAACTTCTAAAACCAAAGTTTGTTCGCTTTGTGCGCCATTATTTGCAAACACAGTGTAAGCATGAACTAATTCAGAAAGCTTAACTTCTCCTCCTCCTAAAACCAAAGATAGACCGTAGCGGCTTCGTTCGGTAAATGTGTTTATTCCAAAATCTTTTGCTGTTTTAATGACGTCATCCATTCCAGCTAAATACATAACTTTTACCGCTGGAACATTTAAGGATCTCGCCAAAGCATTTCTTAAATTAATAGGCCCCCTATAAATATTTCCGTAATTTTCTGGTTTGTAGCTGTTAGCCGGAATTTTTGTCGTATCAAACTCTGTTGGAACATCAAACAAAATTGTTTCTGGTGTATAACCTTTTTTAAAAGCTGTGTAATAAGCGAATGGCTTAAATGCCGATCCTGGTTGCCTAAGGCCCTGCATCGCTACATTAAAATTACCCTCGTTTGCGATATCAAAATAATCTTTAGATCCAACCATAGCCAAAACCTCACCAGTTTTTGGATCTTCAGCAAAAAGGGCGCCATTCCTGCCTTTATAAAGCTCGGTATTTCTTGTAACACCTTTAAAAACAATGCTTTCTGCTGCTTGTTGAAGTCTCCAGTCTAAAGTTGTAATTACTTTAAGCCCACCTTTTTCTACTACATCATAACCATATTTTTTTACTAAATAATCTTGGACTACAACTACAAAATGCGGGGCCTTCATTGATGTTGCTTGTGGTGCTAAATTAAATTTATATTTTTCGGCGGAAGATAACTGTTGATCGTCAATATAACCAAGTTTTTTCATTTCTTTTAAGATGAAATTTTTTCTAGTGGTTAATTCTTCTTTGCGAGAACCGTAAGGAGAATAATAAGATGGCGCATTAGGAAGAGCGGCAAGCAATGCTGCCTCTGCAATATTTAAATCTTTAGCTTTTTTATTAAAAAATGTATTAGCGGCGGCTTCTATGCCGTAAGCATTAGAGCCATATGGAATTTGGTTTAAATATAAATTTAAAATCTCATCTTTACTAAATTGTTGCTCTAGGCGCATAGCAAGTAAAAGCTCTTTAATTTTTCTAGATATTGTTTTTTCTGGAGAAAGATAGGTGTTTTTTGCTAGTTGTTGTGTAATCGTAGAACCGCCTTGCTCTATTCTTAAATAAATTGCGTTTTTAATAAGGGAACGAACAATTGCACGCCAATCAAAAGCTGGGTGATTATAAAACCCCTGATCTTCGATTGAAATGGTAGCTTTTTTTACATAATCTGGAATTTCTTCATAAGAAACAATGGTTCTTTTTTCTTCTCCGTGAATTTCATAAAGTAAAATTGTGCCGTCTCTGTTGTAAAGTTTTGTTGATTGATTTACGCGATAAGTAAAAATATCTTCTGGTTGTGGAAGATTTTTATAAATCACAACCACGAAAATTATAAAAATAATTGCTAGTAAAAAAAACACAACTCCTACTCCTAAAAGGGTGTGTTTAAGTGTTTTATGTGATGGTTTAAGTTTTTTCAAAGCAGTGTGATGTCTTTTTTTAAAAAAAGTTCTCATTTTATTATTTGATATTATTTTTTAATGAAACTATATACTTTTTATCTTATTAAAGTATAGCAAAAAGTATATAACTATAAAATAAAATTAAAATCCCATTAGAAGATTAAGTATAAATATGTGTAAAACACATTTCTTCTAATGGGATATTTTTGTTTAACTTTTTAAATTATACCTTTTGAATAAAACTTTTATTATTCTTCTTTAAATTTCTCTTCGGTAAAATCGAGTTCATCTTCATCTTCGTCATCTTCAATATTTAGGTCGGTCTCAAGTGGTGTAACCCCATCTTCTTCATCGCTTTCATCAGAAAGCTGCCAACTATTACGCCCAAAAAAACCAGGTATAATTTCTTTGGTTTTTATTTTTGTGCTTTCTATATAAACCATAATATGTGTGGATAATTTTCCTCGACCTTTTAAAGACCTTTTGCATAATTACTTTCGTTACGAGATTTTCAAATTTAAGGTGAGACGAAGTGAAAATTTTGAAGCATATACAAGAGTATACGTTGATAAATTTTCACAAAGTCGTAGCCCAAATTTGGAAATTGTAGTAGGAATTAATTATGCAAAAGGTCTAGTATAATAAAAAATACTAACCCTCAAAGTTTAAATGGTCAAGTATATAGAGTTCTCCACAGTTTTTATTGTTTAATTGGCATTAAAAGATACAAATAAAGAGAATCTTCTAGTGAAATGAGTGCTGGTTTAGTATTGCTGTTTAAAATAAAGGTTATGGTGTTGTTTTGAATATTTTTAACACCATCAATAATATAGCGCCAATTAAAAATTATTTCATTATTTTTTCCTTTTATTTTTGCTGGAATTATAGTTTTAAACTTACCAGAACTTCTCTCTGTTGATTGTATTTCAAAAAACTTTTTTTCTTCGTGTACTATAATTTTTACTTCGTTTATTAATTGATTAGATGAACCAACAAATTTAAGTGCATTTATAAATTCATTACGATCCACTTCTATTTCTGTTTCAAATCCTTTTGGAATAATAGCCTTATAGTCTGGAAAATTGCCTTCTATTAAACGAGAAATGAGTTTAGTTTGATTGTTTTTAATTAAAAATTGATTTTCGTCAAAATAAAGCTTTATAACTTCATTTTTTTTAAAAATTCGTATACATTCTTGAATTGTTTTTAAAGGAATTATACATTTAAACCCTTCTTCATAATTTGTTTTAAAATTAGTATTCTTTATTTTTTTCTCTGCTAAACGAAAACTGTCAGTTCCAACTAGAGTAATTATCTCAAGATCAAAATTTAAATAAACTCCGCTTATTTCTGGTCTTATTTCAGAAAATTGAACGGCTTGAACCACTTGTGTAAGCGCTTCAGTAAAAATATTTCCATTTATTTCTAAATATTTATTTTTATTTTCAATTTCAGGAATTATAGGAAAGTCTTCTGGTGATAAAATTGGGATAGTTGCTTCATAATTATCCGATTTTACTTCAAGTAAATTATTTATTTTTTTTATATCTAATCTTTCGCTTGGGATATTTGCAATAAGTGAAGAAATAATATTTGATTGGATAAGAAATTTATCTTCATTTATTATTTTAGCCGAACAATTTGTTGTAATTCCTATTTCAAGATTTGTTGATGAAATAAAAACACCTTCTTTATTTATTTTAAAACTTAAACTTTTTAAAATAGGTAAATTTGCGTTTTCTCCAAGACCTCTTTCGGTAATAAGTAATGCTTCTTTTAAATTATTTCTTAACACAATAAATGACATAGTAATTATAGTAGTATTTAATTAAATTTAAAAAATTATTATTATAGTTATAGTGTGGATATGTTAATAAGTTATTTAAAGTGTTATTTATAAAGATTTTTTTGATTTAGTGGTGTTAGTAAGTTGTTATAAAATATTTTTAAACAGTTAATAAAAAAATATTATTAAGACTATTTTTAATTAAATCATTAAAATTATTTTATTTATTCCACAGTTTTATTGTAATAATCACACACTTATTAACACGTCATTAACAATTAAATAAAAATCACTCCTCGCTTTTATTAATAATATCTTTAATTAAAATAATTTTTTGATTTAAATCATTATTTGTATTAATCTCCTTATTTACTTTTTCATAAGAGTGAATTGCTGTTGTGTGATCTTTTTTTCCAACAAGCTCGCCTATATAAGGGTAGGAAAGCTCGAGCATATCACGTAAAAGATAAATAGCAACTTGTCGTGGTTTAACAAACTCTTTTTTTCTACAAGTTCCCATAAGATCGTCTACTAATATTTGAAAGAAATTAGCCACAGATTTAATTATTTGTTGTGGTGTAATATTTTCTGGTGTGTGTTGTGTGTTTTTTCTTATAATATCTTCTGCTAAAGCGGGAGTAATTTCAAGCCCCTTTTGTTCTTTATAAAATAAAATAATATTTACAATCCCCTCTAATTCTCTTATGTTTTTTCTTACTTTATTGGCAATAATTTCAATTACAGAATCAGGAATTTCTTTGTTTTTTTGTTGTAATTTGGTTTTTATAATAGCCACTCGCATTTCATAATCAGGAGGAAGAACATCAACAACCATCCCACCTTCAAATCTTGAACGAAGCCGCTCTTCAAGAATTGGAATTGCCTTGGGTGGTCTATCTGATGAGATAATTATTTGTTTATTAACCTCATATAAAGCATTAAAAGTATTAAAAAATTCCATTTCAGTTTTTTCTTTTCCAGCAATAAACTGAATATCATCAATAATTAAAACATCTATATCTCTATATTTTCTTTTTACGTCTTCCATTCGCTTCGCTTTTATTCCAGAAATTATATCACTTGTAAATTTCTCTGAACTTACATATTTAACTCTAATTTGATCGTTGTACATTCTTTTTATTTCATTTCCAGCGCCTTGCATGAGATGTGTTTTACCTAAACCAACCCCGCCATAAATAAAAAGCGGATTATATTTTTTTCCAATATCAGAAATAACTCCTTGAGTGGCAGCGTAGGCAAGTTCATTAGAACTACCAACTACGAAAGAAGAAAGTGAGTATTTTGGATTAAGGTTTGTGTTTGGATCTATTTTGAACTCTGCAAACACAAGTTGTTTTTCGTTAGAGTTATCTAAGGTTGGCGCGCTAGTTTTGGCGTATTCAAACAATTCTTTAGGTTTTACGCTTTTAACTACAAATTTAATATTTTTAGTAGAGTCATCTATTAAACGAACCCCTCCGAGGAGAATTTTATTGTATTTATTTTCAACCCACGCTTTTGTAAAATTATTTGGCAATGAGACATATGCCACCCCATCTTTTTTGTCTATAAGTTCGCTGTATTTAAGCCAAGTTGCAAAACTTGCTTTTGGAATTTGTAATTCAACTCCAATTAAAACAGAGCGCCAAATTTTTTGAAGTTCGTCTTGATTTATTTCACTCATTTTATAAATATTTAAAGATTAAGTCTCGCACTTTTTATTAAGTTTTAGTATGGTCTACATTATCGATTCGGTCAAAATATCAAAACATTAAAATTTGTGGATTATCTGTGGATAACTAGTTTTAGCTCTCGTTTGCTATGTTTAGATAAAATATGTTATTAATAATGTATTAGTTAATATCAAATATTAATATTTACTAAACACCAAAAGAGTAAAAATTATTAAAAAATTATAAATTTAATACAAATATATGCCTAAACGCACTTATCAGCCAAAAAAAGGGAAAAGAGCTAGAACTCATGGTTTTTTAAAGAGGCAAGCGTCTCCCACTGGGAGGCGAGTGGTTAAAAAAAGGCGTCAAAAGGGCAGAAAACGCCTAACAGTATAATTAATCGATTTTAATTACTAAGAAAAATTGTGTTTGAAAAAAAATATCGTCTCCCTATCCAACAATTTTATTTAAAGGAGTCGCTTTTAAATACAAATAATAATTTACCAGAAACTGTTAGGAAAAACAGTTTTTTTATAGTAAAAACAAGAAAAACAAAATTACCCTTTTCTCGTTTTGGGGTTGCGGTGGGTAGTAAGGTAGATAAATTGGCTACTCGGCGCAATTTTATAAGAAGAAATGTAATTAAATGGCTTCAATCTACTAATTTTCACCAAAAACCAGGCAAAGATGTTATGATTATTACACTTCCTAAAATAAAAGCGTTGGGAGTTGGCAAAAAAGGTATTAAGAATATTCAAGTCGAACTCTTAAAACTGTTTAATTAAATTATGTAATATTTAATAAGTTACTAAAAATTATGCTTTCTATTTTATATCAAATTTTCTATCAGCCTTTGTTTAATGTTTTTTTTGTTCTATTCTTTTTTATTTATGATAATATTTCGTTCAATGATTTTGGTATAGCTATTATTGTATTGACTCTAACAGTTAGAGTGGTTCTATATCCTTTGTTTCATAAGGGCATGTATCACCAGACCGCCATGCAGCGTCTTAGCCCTAAAATTAAGGAAGTACAAGACAAACACAAAGGAAATATGCAAAAACAAACAGAGGCACTTTGGGAGCTATACCGCGAGCACAAAGTGAATCCATTTTCTGGACTTCTTTTTATAATAATTCAACTTCCCATATTTATTGCTATGTATGGCTTAATTAGCGGGGTGGCGAGTAATGCATCTTTGCCTTTATATTCGTTTGTGGCGCCTCGCCAAGGAATAAATGATATGTTTTTGGGCTTGATAAATATGCACGAAAGTAGTATATTCCTCATTGTAGTCGCTGTTGTTTTGCAGTTTTTTCAAGCTAAATACAGCCTACCTAAAGTTAGTGAAGAAAATAAAAATAAGGAGCTTACCCCACAAGAGCAAGTTGGTAGAAATATGATGTATATAATGCCTGGAATGACAGCTGTAATTTTGTGGAATTTCCCATCGGCCTTTGCTCTTTATTGGGCCGCCACGGCCGGACTTTCAATAATTCAACAATATTTCGTAAATAAGACTATTTTACACAAGAAAGAACTTAGTGATAAATCCCGTTAGAAATAGCGGACGCAAATTTTAAAAAATTATGGTATTTATAAAAAAATTAAAGAAAAGTATTTAAAGCAATAATTCGCGGAACATATTTCGTGTTCGCGTCTTATTTCTAACGGGATGGAAACCAATAATATTATAAAAAAATTAATAGAGTTCATGGCTTTTGAAGAAGCAGAGGTAAAATGTGATGAAGAGACTAGGAAAATCTCTATTTTTATTAATGATCCTGTAACCCCTTTTCTAAAAAAGAATTTAGGTCAATATGTTCAAGACTTTAGTCTTTTAACGCACTTAATAGCAAAAAAATTAAATGAACCTCTATTTTTTATTGATATAAATAATTATCGCGTAGAAAGAGAGCGTATAATTCACGAGTTTGCTAAAGCAGCAGCAAAAAAAGTAATGGCCACCAAAGAACCCATTCCTTTGCCACCTATGAATGCTTATGAGCGACGTTTGGTTCATACAACACTCGCAGTGCACCCTGAAGTAAAAACAGAGAGCGTAGGTGAGGGCAGAGAAAGACATATAGTTATCGCTCTTGTTTAGTGCTCGTCCCGATTAACCACACAACCAACGCATTCCGTCATTGCGAACGTAGCGTAATAATCTAATCCCTCCCGTCATTGCGAGCAGAGCGTAATAATCTAATCCCTCCCGTCATTGCGAGCGAAGCGAAGCAATCTAGTTTAAATAGATTGCTTCGGGATGCCCTCACAAAGACGGAACCATTTACAGACCCTCACAAAGACAAAAAAGGAACCCACATATAAAGAATCACTCACGCAAGGGAGAGCTATACCAAAGAATAAAATTACACAGAAGGGTAATTATATAAACTTATACTATCCCCAATTAACCTCTTCCTATAAGACTTTTGTCATTGCGAGGGCGAAGCCCGCGGCAATCCAGAAAATAATAGGATAAATCTGGATTGCTTCGTCGTTCCTCCTCGCAAAGACGAGATTAAAAGAGTAATGGTTAATTGGGGATGGTATTACAAGCTTAACTGATATAGTTTTTTGTCGTATCTGTTTATAAAATAAAGTTTATTACCTTCTATTTTTAGATCTTTTACATCAAGTAGTGGCGATGCGCTAACCCCAAATAATAATTCAAGTTTACCACTTTTTAAATCCGCCTTGTAAAATAAATCATTTGTGTAGAAAGCTCTTTTAAGGTAGTCATCCGGAAGTTCTTTGCTAAGCGGTGGAATTTGTGGAACGGCGCAATATAATGAATCCGCATTTAAAACACATTTATCTGGGAAAGTTATGAATGGTAGGGTAAAAATATTCTCTCCTCTCGCATCTATAACTTCAAGCCTGCCATCTTCTACGTTAGTAAACTTAATGCCGTAATTTACAGTCTTATTCCATTCTAGCCACAGACCATTTTGTCCCGTAATAAGAGGTTCAAAATTTTTAGAGCTAATAGTGTATTTCCATATAGAGCTAGGTATGCGCGCAGCCGGTTTTTCTTTAAAAAGTATAACATCTGAAGAGGCCCAAGTAATTTCGCTGTCACGCAAAGTTAATGAATTTATGACTGAACGAGTGAAACCATCTTTTGTTTTTTTTGTGAGATCTATAATTCCTAAATTTATTTTTCCATTTACTTGCTCAAGGTAAATTATTTTTGATTCACCTGGGGCAAAATCCATATCCATGTAATTAACATCAGAAAGTTTAATCCAAGATTTATTTTCTATATCAAATAAGCTAAATTTAGGGCTACTATTATTCCCCCATTTTTCAAGAAACCATTTTCCATCAAACGAAGGAATAATTTTAATTATGGCTTCGCCGAATGCAGCGCTTTTTAAAGATTGAACATCTTGTCCTTTTACTGAATTTACTAAACCATTTTCACTTACTGTTATAGCCCTACCATTATTTATGTAATATCCAGAGAGAGTTGGCCCTTCCCAAAGTGATAAAACATTGTTTGAAATTACAATTGGTGTCGGTGAAAGCCCTGGTAAAACACTTGTTTTTGGAGATGGGCTTGGGCTGGTCGCTGGCTTATCGCCTGGAGAATTATATTGCCAAATAAAATAGCCGCCGATCGCAAGAGCAGAAACAGCAATTAAGACAATAAATATACGAATAATTTTTCTCATGATTATAGTTTATGGGGCAGGTGGGCCTTCTAGAGATGGATCTGGCGGACCAACTAAATCGTCTCTAGGCGCAGATCGCTCTACGCAACAAATATTAGAGCCGGGCGACACAGAGTTTTTTGGTGCAAGCTCGGCGCTTGCATCACAGCTACCAGAATCTATTTTACCAAAAAAACTACAATTAAAATTTGCATCTTCAATTCGCATCGCACCAGTGCTTTTTTGTATCCATATTGATTGTGGGATTGGAGCTTCAACCACCTTATTTTCATTTAATTGATCAGCTAAAGAATCAAATGGATTAAGTTTTGTAAGGTTTGGATTTATAAAATTTAAAATAAGAGTTGCAAGGAGCAGAATTATCAGTCCCAGCACAGCATCTTTAATTCCTCCCATTGCATCAGACATTTTTGATGGATTACCAGCAGAGATAATATAAGTAAATGACCAATATACTATAGCGGCTACAGCAATTAAACCAACAATGCCAAGTGAGAATATATATATTTGTTGAATATATTTTGCGAGAGTTAAACCACTGCCTTTCACAGAATCTCCCATTTTAATTTCCGTTCCAGGGATTGTTGTTATGATGCAATATCCATTGTCAGTACAGGCCGCGAGACTAAGAAGCGGTGTTCCGAAAACCAAAGCGAGAGTAATTATAAGTAGCGCGTATAATGAAATTTGTTTTGTTATTTTAGACATATAAATTATTTTATTGTAAACAAAGCCATAGTCTCCGCACTTTCTTTTTTAGAGGAGTTAATTATTTTAATCTTTGTCAGAATTTGACCCCCTTTTGGCATATCCGCTGGTACTTCAATTGTGATTTTGTTTGGTTCTTTGGCCGAACCTTCTGGCGTTTTGCCGTTTACTTGCCAAATCCAAGAAAGATCTCCACTGCGTGTCGCATTAAAATAATATGGTAAAGCGCGGAGATTAATCTCGCGACTTGTCACAGCTTTTTTTGTGTAAGGTGAGTCTAATATAACTTCTGGTGATTTTACGGGAATCTCTACGCTTTTTATTAATGAACTACCTCCTTTAAAGTTAGGAAGTTCAATTTTTATTAGATTAGCTCCAGTTGAAAGTCCCGTGCGAAAAGAAAATTCTTTAATGCCAAGCCCCCTTTTAATAGTCACTCCGTTTAAGTACCAAATAACTTCCTGTGAGTTAAGAGTTATTATCTTTCCATTTTGAACAAGCTCAAAAGTGACGTTTATTAATGTGTTGTATGATGGTAGAGATTTACCTAGAAATTCTGGGGCTGAGTAATTATCTGCGCTCCAAGTAACCCAAAAAGTTGGCGCTCCCTCGCCACTAGTTTTATTGGTGGCGAAAAATAATGTTCCTATAGCTAAAACGATAATTAAAAAAATAAATTTGTAGGAAGTTTTTAACATATAAAGTCCTTATTATTATATCAGGTAGTGAAAACTCGACCAAATCAACAATGTATTCTATTTCTATAAGAAAGTACTTATACCATCCTCAATTAACCACTTCCTATAAGACTTTTGTCATTGCGAGGGCGAAGCCCGCGGCAATCCAGGAAATAACGGCATAAATCTGGATTGCTTCGTCGTTCCTCCTCGCAAAGACGAGATTAAAAGCGTGGTGATTAATTGGGGATGGCATTACATTTTGTTATTTAAGATAGTGTCGCCTCTTGATAAACTAAAAACAACAGTCGAGTTTCTACTACCTGATTAACCAGGTAGTGAAAATGCGAGCAAGTTATTCACATTCTAGTTTTAATATTTATGCTACATTATTTAACAATCAGCGTTTAAAAATAATTTTTAAAAAAACTCGCATTTCTACTACCTGGATATCAGATTTTATACGAAACGCTTAAAACTCTCCAAAACTTTTAAAACCTTCTCTAATTTTGCGCTATGCCCTTTGTTATCTATATAAATTGTAAGTATTAAAGTAGCCGTCTGTATAGGTAGAACGGCGAAAGTGAGCGAATCCACAAATTTACCAGCGATCAAAAGTAAGATTCTTCGCACCACAAAACTGCCTTTTGTTCTAAATAATCCCCAAAGCAAAATCATAAACCAAATAAACCAACTAAATGCTGTTGCAAGACCCCAAACAACTAATCCAACATATGGTATAGCCATACCAAAAAAACCAACAATGTCAGCAAAATCGCCCATGGCAGAAATTGTGACCATTATTACCGACTCAACCGGGCTTATTATTGCGGATTCTGTTTCGCTTGCTTTCTGTGTTAAGTTTTCTGGTGACTCGTCGTTAGACATGGATTAATAGATACCAGTATACTAAGAATAATAGATACAAATATACGAATTTTACGAATGATACCATCCTCAATTAACCACTTCCTATAAGACTTATGTCATTGCGAGGGCGAAGCCCGCGGCAATCCAGGAAATAACGGGATAAATCTGAATTGCTTCGTCGTTCCTCCTCGCAAAGACGAAACTAAAAGAGTGGTGATTAATTGGGGATGGCATCATTTGTATTATAATTTCTCTTCCGCATCCTTTTTAATTTGAAGCATTTCTTCTGGGTTAGTTGTAATAATTTTATTTTCAAAATAGGAAGGTATTATTTGTATGGCAACGTGTCTCAAACCCGCAAAGAAGATCCCATGTCCTGGTTCCGCCTCAATAAGTAGATTCTTTTCAATTTCTGTAAGCGAAAAAGTTTTGGATATAGCTTCAATCGCCGCTGGCGCTTGTCGCAAGAGTAGCTGAAGAGACGAGTTTGTGATAACAGGCCTGCCATACGGCGAGTTTATAAAATCTTCCACGTCTTGCGTTATGGTTGTTACACCAAGGTAGTATTTGCGTGCGCGTTTTACAAGTCCAAATACAAACTTAGCACCTGCCTCGTGTTGCATTATCACCCAAGCTTCATCTAGCATAATTATTCTCTTTTTTAGTTCTGCGCGAATTAAATTCCAGACAAAATTTAAAATAATATACATAGCAATTGGGCGCAATTCTTCTTCAAGATCACGAATGGAAAAAACAATAAAACGATTTTTGATATCAATACTAGTTGGTTGATTTACAAATCCAGCAAAGCTTCCATCGGTATATTTATAGAGTCGTTGAGCTAACTCTCGTCCTCCAGCCATATTTTCTAACACAACACGAAAATCTTGAAGACGAGGTGGTTCAAGGTCTTTAAAATCTCTGTCGGGCGTAATACCGCGTGCCGCATATACTTCTGTGAGTGCCTGGTCTAAAATAGCATCTTCTGCTGGCGTGATTGTACCAAGCATTAGTTTTAAAAGGCCAGTTAAGCTTAATATATGTGATTTCAAAACCTCTCCGGGTAGCTCATCACTTGGGATAGGCGGAATATCAAGCGGGTTAATATGATCTTTTGAATGAAGTCCGATTTTAAAAATAGTTCCACCTACAGAGCGCGCAAGCATTTCGTATTCGTTTTCTGGGTCTATAACTAATACATCTGTTCCGGTCATAAGAGAGCGCAATATTTCAAGCTTTGCGGCGTATGATTTTCCAGAACCAGACTTTGCAAATATTACTGTGTTAGCGTTTTCTAATGAAAAACGATCAAATATTACCAAAGTGCTATTATGTCGGTTTAATCCGTACATAATTCCTTTATCGCTTGTAAGTTCGGTTGAAATAAACGGGAAAAAACTAGAGAGCGGCCCCGAGTTCAGTGGTCTACTAATTTCAAGTTTATCTAGTCCTATTGGTAGAGTTGAAGTAAAACCCTCGTTTTCTTGAAAGATAGCATTTTTTACATAAACGAGCTGATTCTCAAACATAGAAGTTATTTTTGCTTCAAGTTTATTTAGCGCTTCAATAGTGTCCGCATAAAGAGTAATATAAAGACCAGCATTAAATAACTTTTCTCTTGCTTGTTGGAGTGACTCGCGAAGCATATCCACGTCTTTGTACGCGGTTTCAAGCGCCGGATCTCTAACTAAACCCTTTTCTTGATGCTCCATAAGTTCTGCTTCAAGTCGCGCCGCTTTTTTCATTAGGTTCTTGAGTGCAACCGAAGTATCAATTGGGTGCATAAAAATAGAAATATCAAGTAGTTCCGGAATATTAATGATGGAATTTAGCCAGCCAGATGATAAATAACGTGGATAAGCAAACGCAAAAAGAGTTTTCAGATATTTATCCCCAATTTTTACGTTATTAGGGTTAACCTTTACAGCCGCTGGCGCAATTATATTTTTTATTTCTTTTTCCATACCAGGTAGTAGAAATTCGATTAATTATTTAAAATCTTAATAATTTATTATAAATAGGAAATTATTTATTGCCAAACAGTGAATAACTTAATTTGTATGCTGCATGATCGAATTTTCACTACCTGGCATAAATATTGGTATCTGTTATTACTACATTACTAATTTTTTCTCAACGGTTTCTGGATTATATAAATTATAAAATAATTCCGTTAGTTCGGTATTATTTAAGGCAATAGCCCTTAGGCCCACAGCTCTAATACTTGCAATTACCTGCTCGCTACGTTGGTTAAGTTGTGCAATATTCTCTTGCTCACTTTTTTCTTCTTCGCTCTTAGCGTCCCTCTTGCCTATAAATGGCAAAGAGTTTAAAAGCCCAGTGCTTGCGGAAGAAATAAGAGGATCATAAGACACAACGATAAAAAAATTCTTTGTCATTATCGCGTTGTCTTGAACAAACGATTTAATAAATTCTATATATTCTTCAATGCCACTTTTTAAAAGTTCGTTAGATTCAATTAAGCGACGAGAATCCAAAAATTCCAAATAATTTTCTATATTCAACTTGCGAGAATGAACCACAAGTTGCAAGGGGAAATCCACGCCGTTTAAAAAATTTTGAAAAAGCGAAAATATTGTATTTTGTTCTTCTTCAGATTTTAATTCTGTGTTTATTCCAGAAACTAAAAGGATTTTTCTGAGTCCTCCAGTTTTCAAATAAACAACGTCGTTTTTTATTTCACTTATTGCAATAAAGTCTTGCGTTGGTAATGATTCTTCTTTTGTCATACCTTTATTATAGTTAAATTTTTATAATTATCATAATTATAGCCTTGTCCAATACAACATGGGCTCCAAATGGGGTATAAGATATAACGCAAATGAGCTTGAAATAGTTCCCGAGCGAATTTTATGAGTCGAGGGACTACCTTGTAAAATAACGTAGCATTTGTTGGTAAATGTTGTATTCCTTCGACAAGCTCAGGAAATAATTTGTATAAAATCATTTCGAGCTCATCTACATTGTAAATTAG
>JAUXUB010000061.1 GCA_030680955.1 bacterium
CAAGAGACTATCAAAAAAATGTACAGACAATTTTCTGAAAAAAGAGGAGAGATTTTGCGCGAAGGAACTATTGCATATAATAAATTTTCTAAGAATGAAAAAGCACACCTTTCGCTTTCTAGAAAATTTGGTGTAAATAACTATGGAGATTATGGCTTGACTGAGTGGCCTGAAATTAATCCTAAAACTATTCGTGATCGAGCTCACCTCGTATTAAAGAAATCAAATAAACCCGCCCATTTTCGTGATATTGCAAAGCAAGTTGGCGCCAGAAAATTTGATAACAGACCAGTTTTTGCTTCTACTGTTCATAATGAATTAATAAAAGACAAACGCTTCGTATTAGTTGGTCGCGGTGTTTATGGTCTTACAGAGCAAGGGTATAGGCCTGGAACAACTCGGGAGGTTATCGCGGATATTTTGAAATTAAAGGGACCACTTTCGGCTTCATCTGTTTTAAAGCTCGTATTATCAGAGAGACAATTTAAAGAGAGTACTGTATTGCTTAATTTGCAAAATCGTAAGTATTTTCGCCGATTAGAAAATGGAACTTATCACGTAAGCGAAGCATAAGCACTGTAAATCTCTAAATTCTAATTTCTAAATCCTAAACAAATCCAAAAACACAATCTCAAATAGTTAGGACTTTTGACATTTGATATTGTTTAGAGATTAGGTTTTCGAGATTAGAGATTGTCATTTAAGGTTTTGTATTTCTCCTAAAGTATCTTAAAATAAGAATATGTCCCTATTTGAGCAATTCCCGATTCTATTTGGAAATTTTTGGTTAGTTTTTAGAGAAGTTTGGTGGTTTGTACTGCCATTCCTCCTTTTAAGTTTTTTATTAAATCTTTGGCTTTTTTATTTAAAGCTTAGAACCTTGCAACAGATGAGTTGGAGTTTATTAGAGATTCAAGTTCCTCGAGAAATATTGCGCACTCCAAAAGCAATGGAGCAAATTTTTGCCTCGCTTGCTGCAATTTGGCCAGCGATTAATTTTTACGAAAAATGGTGGAAGGGAAAAGTTGTTGAATGGGCAAGTTTTGAAATGGTCGGAGTGTCTTCTAAAGTTAATTTTTTTATTAGAATTCCAACTCCATATCGTAATTTAATAGAAGCCGCAATTTATGCGCAGTATCCAGGCGCAGAAATTAAAGAAATTATGGATGACTATACCTCGTTTCTTCCAGAAGTGCTTCCAAATCGTACGTATGATACTTTTAGTACTAATTTTATGCTCGCAAGAGAGGATGCCTATCCAATTCGCACTTATGAATATTTTGAAGATATAGAAGAAGAAAGAAGACTTGATCCTCTTGCCGCAGTAACAGAAGTTATGTCGCGCCTTAAAGAGGGAGAATTTATTTGGATACAGATTTTAGTGCAACCTACTATGGAGGATTGGAAGAAAAAAGCAGATGATGTTATAAACGAATTGATAGGCGAAAAGAAGCCTGTAATAAGAAATATCGCGGATATTCTTTTTGATTCTTTTACAAAAATTATTGGAGCTCCATTTACTTCTTCTGAAGCAGTCCCCGCTAAAGTGGAAAAAAAGCAAGAAACTCCGAAAAACCTAATACAGCAACTAACTCCTGGCAAAAAAGATGTTTTAATAGCTATTGAAGAAAAAACGGCTAAAATTGGATTTAGAACTAACATTAGATTTATTTATATAGATAATCGGGCAAGCTTCACGCGTTCTAATGTGTCTGCAATAGTGGGTGCACTACAGCAATTTAATACTAAAAACTTAAATGCGCTTAAACCAGATCCTAAAACATTTAGCGCAGTCAAGGGTCTATTTAAAGAGAGACGTTCATTTATTCGCAAAAGACGCCTTTATTATCTTTATAAACTTAGGGCTTTTTCTGCAAAAAGCTTTATAATGAATACAGAAGAGTTGGCAACTATTTATCATTTCCCATCATCTGTTATAGTTGCGCCACGCCTTGAGAGAGCTGAAGCTAAAAAGGGTGGGCCACCAGCAAATTTGCCAATAGGATAGATAATTAAAAAATAAAAAATCAAAATGGAAAATGACAGCGTAAAATTAAAAAAAAATTTAAAAATCGGTTTTATATATAGGTTTCACATCTTATCAAATTCGACTATTTTATGATTTTACATTGTAATTTTGATTTTTAATATTTACATTTTACATTATTTCAATGCTTCCCGTTAGAAATAGCGGATGCACGACAAATATTATGAAGAACACTAAAAATTTATTATTTAAATGTAGCACAATAGCACGCACAACGCTTTTTGCGGCCGCGTCCTATTTCTAATGGGATGCCAGAAAATGATCTAAATATATTCGCATCAACAAATTTCAGAAACGAAATGGTTCGTTTTGGTATAAAAACCGATGATAGGCGGCGTCACGTTTATGTAATTGGAAAAACTGGATCTGGAAAAACTAACATGATGGAGGTTATGGCTATTAATGATATTCGCTCTGGGCGTGGAGTGGCTGTGGTAGACCCGCACGGTGAATTTGCAGAACGTATGCTCTCTTTTATTCCAGAAGAAAGGATTGATGACGCCATTTATTTTAATCCAGCAGATATGGATTTCCCGATTGCTTTTAATCCTATGGAGCAAGTTTCAAATGAATTTCGTCATTTGATAGCTTCTGGGCTCATGGGAGTATTTAAAAAAATCTGGGTAGATATGTGGTCTGCAAGAATGGAATATATTTTAAATAATACACTTTTGGCGTTACTAGAATCTCCCGGGGCAACTATACTAGGAGTTATGCGAATGATGGCAGAAAAAGAATATCGTAAAAAAATTGTTGAAAATTTAAAAGATCCAGTAATAAAAGCATTTTGGGTAAATGAGTTTGGTAGATATTCCGAGCGTTATGAAACTGAGGCACTTGGTGCAATTCAAAATAAAATTGGTCAGTTTGTCTCAAATCCACTAATAAGAAATGTAGTAGGGCAACCACACTCATCTTTAAATATGAGAAAAATTATGGATGGGAATAAAATATTTATCGCCAATCTTTCAAAGGGTAGAATTGGAGAGGATAATTCAGCACTCTTAGGAGCGATGCTTATTACAAGACTTCAGCTCGCCGCTATGTCGCGAGTAGATATCCCGGAGCCCGAGAGGAAAGACCTTTATCTTTATGTAGACGAGTTTCAGAATTTTGCTACAGAATCATTTGCAAATATTTTATCTGAAGCCAGAAAATATCACTTAAATCTTATTTTAGGCCACCAATATATTGAGCAACTTGATGAAAAAGTACGTGCCGCTGTTTTTGGTAACGTTGGCACAATTTCAGCTTTTCGTATTGGTGCGCCCGATGCCGAATTTTTAGAAAAAGAGTTTATGCCAGAGTTTACTGCTACAGATCTGGTAAACCTTCCTAAGTGGAATATTTATATAAAACTTATGATAGATGGTATTGCCTCACATCCATTTTCTGCGGCGCCACTTTCACCCGAACCTATTCCGCAACCTAATTATGCAGATGTGATTATAGAAAATACTAGAAATAAATATGCTACTCCAAGGGTTAAAGTTGAAGAGACAATTGCCAGTGAATGGTTAGGTGCCTCTGGCACTATTGTGGAGGAGAAAAGAGCACGACAAGGCGAGAGATCACTTGAGCGCACTCTTCGGCCGGACGCACAACCAATGAAGCACTCTCCATATTATAAAATGGAAAATCGCGGCTCTGGTGGGTACCAAGGTAGATCTCCAGTCTCGGGAGGTTATGTTCCGGGTGTGGAGCGTCGTTTTTATGGACCGAATCCAACCCAAGGAGCAGGATTTACTCCCGACTCTTCAAGACGAGCTGAAACTGGACCTTATTCACATGGAGGGTCACACTCGGCCCCAGTTGGACAGCACACAGTACAATCACCAAAAACAACGACCAGCACTACTTCAGGGATTGAAACTGGGAATGACGGAACCTCGCCAACGAATACGCCTCTTCACTATGATCCAGTGCACTCTAATCAAAATAAAGTGGAGCACAATAGACGCCCGCAAGATCGTGATTTAAAGCAAGATGAGTTAAAAAAATCTAATATGGATGATCTGAGAAAAATATTAGGCGAGAAACTTGCTGCCCAAAAGCCACCACCTTCAAAATTACGAGAGGGACCGCCTCTGCCACCTTCGGAATAAAATTAATAATATTTATTGCCTGAGCTCGTCGAAGGCATACCTTTATGACATGGAAGTGGTACGTTTACATTGTTTTATGTAAGGATAAATCATATTATACAGGATTAACTTGGAAGCCAGATAAGCGTTGGATGGAGCATTTATCTGGTATTGGAGCAAAATACACAGCAAAACATAAACCAGAAAAATTAGTTTATTTAGAAGAGTATGATGATTTGGAAGTTGCCAGACGTCGAGAAATACAAATCAAAGGATGGCGACGAGTTAAAAAAGAGAAGTTAATTAATGGCGAGTGGACTAAATGGTAGTCCCTCGACAAGCTCGGGAACTAAAATATACTGTCTGAGCTCGTCGAAGGCATACCTTTATGATTAAACCTTTCGCAAAATAAAACAGATGCTGATTATCGCCTAAGCTTGTCGAAAATTCACCTTGATTTTAAGCCAAAATTTTACCCTTCGATAAACTCAGGGAATAAAATTTATCGCCTGAGCTTGTCGAAGGCATACCTAATGTCATAGAATAATCATTATCAATTTATCGCCTGAGCTTGTCGAAGGCATACCTTTATGATATTTCAAATAATCACAATTTTCCCTCATATTTTTGACTCTTATTTTGCAGAGTCTCTTTTTAAACGTGCAATAGAAAAAAAGTTATTAAAAATTAATGTAATAAATTTAAGAGATTTCACCAGCGATAAGCATAAAAAAGTTGATGATTCTCCATTTGGTGGAGGGCCGGGGATGGTAATAAAGCTCGAGCCAGTTTATGGAGCAGTTCGAGCTTTAAAATCAAAAATTCACCCTCCCAAATTTTGCAAAATAAAACTTGGGAGGGTAAAAAATCAAAAATCAAAAATCAGGACAATTTTATTTAGTACTCGTGGGAAAATTTTTGACCAAAAAATAGCAAGGCGACTTTCAAAATATGATCAACTAATTTTAATTTGTGGTCGTTATGAAGGCGTAGATGAACGTGTCGCAAAGTATGTTGCAGACGAAGAAATATCAATGGGGGACTATGTCTTATCTGGCGGAGAAATTCCAGCAATGGCGCTGGTGGAAGCTGTATCACGCCTAAAGAGAGGTTTTTTGGGCAAATATGATTCACTAGAGGATATAAAAGGATCTTATCCGACCTACACTCGTCCTCCCAAATTTTTTCCGAAAAAACTTAGGAGGGCAAGCCTGCTGAAAGGAAAAACAAAAAGTAAATCATGGGATGTTCCAAAAGTGCTTTTGAGTGGTTACCATAAGGAAATAGACGCTTGGCGGGCTTCGCACTAGATTCATACAAACCAGTACTCAAGCAGCTTGATTTAAGCCATAGTTAGCTATATTATATAAACAATGGTAAAAGACATTTCTAAAAGCAAAGTTGTAGAAATTAAGCGATTGCGTGCTTTATTTCCGCAGGAAATAACTGTAAAAGTCTCTCTTGCAGATGAGGGTGGTTTTTGTGCGGAAGTTTATATTGATAATGAAGTCCTTTATACAGACGCCGAAGCAATTTCAGAATTAATTGACATGATTAATGATTCTATAAGAACATATTTCGAAATACCAACAGAATTTACTTCATACATGGGTGAGTATATACCACCACTTGAAATGATGCAGAAATTAGGACTCATGCCGCAAACAACAATAAATATTCCTCTCCTTGAGTTTGCACACAATTAACACAAAGAACTGTTCGTATAACGACCTTTATAAACTTGCACTTAAGTGTGGGTTTATTGTTTTTGAAGGTAAAAAGCATATTAAAATAAAAACTATTGACGATAAATTTGTTACAATAATTCCTCGTAGTACAAGGGTAAAACGTGGATCGTTATTAGGTATTGTGAAAGCGTTAATAGCGCATGGCGCAGATATAGAATATAACTAATTTAAATCTAACATAACTATATTTACCAACATTTACTTGTCAATCTGACGATCGTCAGATTGACAAGTAAATCTAGATTTTGAGTTCCTAGACATCCGACTACCCAAATATTGTTTACTTTGTGTCTTGATGTTTTGTTCCCTCATCTGGTAACCCAAATATTATTCCCTCCTGTCTTGGTTACCGGATGAGCAGGTATTAGAGTTTTTTATTTCCAGTAGTCGGATGTCATAATATTGGCCTCCTCTTGATATTAGTTTTCCGCAATTAGTTAGCCCATTAGAAATAGCGGACGCATAATCCTTATGATCTGATGTCCCCTGAAGTCGGATAACCAAATATCGATTTTTCTTTTGCAGTAGGTTATCCGACTTCATAACATTAAGTTGCATCGTCATTTTACCGGTCATCGGGTCAGCAAATATTGTTTTTCTTTTGCGCCCTATTTCTAACGGGACCAAGCCCCACACCAACATTAGGAATGTGTATAAAGAAACATTGATTGTGCAGCCAAAACCCATTTCATTCATTACTGGGGGTTGAGGCGGGTTTCGCGAAATAAATAATCAAACTAAACTAATTAATATTTGATGTTTGGTGCGGGGTTATCCCCAGTTGTTTTTATTGCGGGGGGGGGGTATTATTAGGATATCTTAAATATCAAAAATAAAATCTCAAATCTTTTAAAATTAATAAAATAAATAAATCGAAAAAATAAATATAAAACGAATTATACGAATTTTATAATGAATAACACGAATTAGCTTTCTATTCATTGCATTCGTTAGTATATTTGTAACATTCGCATTATCATTAAATTATATGAAAAAATATATATTAGTCGGAATACTCGTCGCAAGCATGGCTTTGCCATTGTTTGCAGGAGCACAAAGCACAGCAGAACTTCAGGCGATGATTAATTCTTTAATGGCGCAAGTTAGGCAATTACAAGCCCAGTTACTAGCGCAACAGGGAGGTGGTACTACATCGTGGTGTCATACGTTTGAAAAGAATTTGGGGGTGGGTGGCAGAGGTTCTGATGTAAGCGCATTACATCGTATATTGATTGAAAAAAGATTTAGTATTTCTGATTCTGAACAGCCACAAAAAGATGGAGAAGGTGATTACGGGCATATATATGGCGAGAATACAGCCGCTGCCGTCACAGGTTTTCAAGAAAAATATAGAAATGAGATTCTTACTCCAAATGGTTTAAAAAATGGAACTGGTTACGTTGGCCCTTCAACTCGCAAAAAACTGAATCAGTTGTATGGGTGCGGAGGTGTAATTACACCGCCAAGGCCATACCCGACACCTACCCAGTCATCTATAAAAGTTCTTTCTCCGAATGAAGGAGAGAGTTGGCCGATCTTCTCGCATCAGTTGATAAAGTGGCAAGCACCCTCATCGATTGCGAGAGTAACTATATCGCTCAATAAACTCTATAGCTGTAATGCAACACCTGGGATAGAATGCACGGCGCTCTATTCAGAACGAGTTCTTGCAATCGAACGGATTCCGAATTCTGGTTCGTATGAATGGCTTATCCCAGGAGAGTCACTTTCTGTTGGAAGATACGAAATTTCAGTTTCTAACGCTGACAATGTGAGTATTAGCGACTCAAGCGACACGCCGTTTAGTATTGTCACTCAATAAATTCTTATTTCTACTGGCCACATTGAATGTTGACCAGAAGCATAGGGGTAGTTTTATGTATTTTTATTGCTTCAATATATTGAAGTGGTTTTGACGTATAATTATTGAATAAAAAGCATAAATCATTTGCAGAGCTTGTAAATTAAAAAGTTTGACTTTCACGGCTATTTATAATAGTATTTTTATTAATGCCAGATAATTCTACGTCAATAATTGCAAATGAAAATGCGTCTCTAACCATAGGTCAGGACGTTGAAGAGACCACATTACAAGATATGGTAAGAGCTGGTCTTATTTATGGAAGAAAAAAGAGCGTTACTCATCCACGGATGAAGCCGTTTATTTTTGGCGCGCGAAATAATATTGAAATTATTGACCTTTCAAAAACCTTAGAAAATCTTGAAAAGGCTACTAAATTTCTGGGAGAAGTAGTTGCGCGAAAAGGAAATATTTTATTTGTAGGTACGCATCCAGGAGCCAGAGAATCTATAGAAAAAATTGCTACAAAATACAGCTATCCATATGTAATAAACAGGTGGCTTGGCGGAACTCTTACAAATTTCAATACCATTAATACACGAATTAATTATTTTAAAAATTTACGCGACAAAGAAGCGAAAGGTGAACTTTCTAAATATACTAAAAAAGAACGCGTAAAGTTTAATAAAGAAATTATCCGCATGCGACTTCTCTTTGGAGGACTAGAAAAATTAACAGAGCAGCCTGCCGCAGTTTTTATAATAAATGCAAGAGAACATGAAACAGCAGTTAGAGAAGCTAGACGCATGAAAGTGCCAATAGTGGCGCTCATAAGCACAGATCAAAATCCTGAACTTATAGATTATCCAATACCAGGAAATGATACGTCGCTTTCAAGCATTGTGTGGATATTGAATTATATAGAAACTGCATTAGTTATACCAACACCAGGAGTCAAACAAGATATAATTCAAGACAACTAACACATCAGAATTTTTAATTTTCAAATACCAATTTACATTCAATTTCCAAGGTCCAATTATCAAAGTTTAAAAATTGAACATTTGGATCATTAAATGAAAATTGTAAATTGATAATTGTAAATTTTTTGTCATCACTATGTCCGCATCTGAAATACAAAAATTACGCGAAGTAACAAGCGCTGGAGTTATGGACTGCAAACGAGCACTCGCTGAGGCAAAAGGCAATTTTGATGAGGCCTTAAAAATTATTCAAAAGAATGGATTAAGCAAAGCAGAAAAACGAGCTGATAGAAAAACTGGTGCTGGTCTAGTACACTCTTATGTTCATAGCGAACGCGTTGGAGTAATAGTAGAGCTTCGCTCAGAAACGGATTTTGTTGCTCATTCAGAGCCATTCCGTGCTCTTATTCATGATATAGCAATGCATATTGCCGCGATGGCACCGTTGACCGTAGAGGAGCTCGTAGCCCAGCCATTTGTGAGAGATGAATCAAGAACCATCAAAGATTTAGTGACTGAACTAACTTCTAAGGTTGGTGAAAAAATTGAAGTAGGAAAGTTCTATCGCATCGAAGTATAATAGAATAAATCAAAAATTAAAATGCAAAAATCAAAATTTATGAAGTTTGAAAATTATAATATAATTTTCAAACAACCAGAATTTTTAATTTTTAATATTTAATTTTGAGCGCAAGCGATTATGTCAGATTTCATTTTACAACTCACTCTTTTTATAAGTTTTGGTATTATGGTTTATGTTGCGTCATGTGCACTTCCACGTATTACAGATGACAGCGAAGAAATAAAACCAGAGCGGACACTTCTTTCTTCCATCCCAGCTCATAAGATAGATTTGGCGATTGCTTCTTTTTTAGAGAAGACTTTGCGTCGAGCAAGAGTTTCTATATTAAGATGGGATAACACACTAAATACTTATATCGGTAAAGTAAAATCTCATACCGCAAATAGTAATGTGAGCGAGTCCCAAAAAAGTTTGTTCGCACCTCCAGAAGAAAATAGTGAGTCAGATGTTTAAAAAAGACCCAAAACTTATAGCTTGGGTCTTTTTAATTATTGCGTTGTGATATTGAGTTTAATATTACATAAAAAAAATCCCAAGCGATGTACAATCACTTGGGATTCGGTTGGTCGAAATCGCTAGCCAACTAGCGACACCAACCTGTAGATGCTAAATGGCAACTGCATCACGAGGGTTTCTCGCTTCTCCCATGCTTCACGCGTTTGAGTTCGTGCCTGTGTAGAAGCTGGGTCGAACCAGAATTCATATGATTTCTCCTCGATCTTTTCGCAGATGTGAACTCTGATATCTGCGCCGGCGTGACGAATTGCCCACCGCAAGTCGCGTTCGCATCGAGGAAGATGCGGGCTGGCCGCCGCGATCCACAAGTCGGTGACTCCATCCTCAACCGCACGCTCCACCACCCACATAGAAATGCGGAGCGTCGGTGACGGCTTTCCTGGCTTCTCGGCGATTATACTCTGTGGTGTTACTTCCCAGATGTGATTGCTCAAATCTGGTTGAGAATAAACAGTAACCTCTAGAAGAGAATCTGAAAAGGAACGTTTAAACCTTAGAGATACTGCTTTTTCCGCAGCTATTAGACCAATACACGGATTTGCTTGTGTATGGCCGGTTCCGAATGCAAACGCCACAACTGCTGGTTTGGTTTCCATCTTACCTTCTTGCAGAATGACCACGATTTTAGAACTATCTACAGTATACCATAAATAATGCTATTTGTAAAGGGATAAAAAAAGGGATAAAAAAAGAGACTGTAAATAAAGCGTGTCTCTAGATCCCAAGACACTAAAACGAGATAAGAGACCTTCGCGTCGATTAAGAAGCCCCTATGCCATATCTAGCATGATAATATCGTCATTGCGAGGCTCTATGAAGCAACCCAAACTAGATACATTTACAGATACCCAAATAGATTGCTTCGGGATGACCCTCGCAATGACGGAAGGGGAAATCTTCATCTCTTCGTCTTTGCGAGCAAAGCGAAGCAATCCAAAGTCTGCTTTTATGAAGATTGACGAAATATATTAAACACACGAAACTTTACAGATCCAAAAATTTTTTAGGGTAATAAAAAAAGCGCCGTACCCAAAGGTCGTGCGCTTGCGCAGGTAAAACTGTTTTGTGTCTGTGCGACACCATACATCTTTCGCTACCTACGCTTCCCTCCTCGAACTACTGGGACTCCATAGTAACTATTTGGTAGCATCTCCGCTTTTGGATGGGGAGAGTGATTAGCTGTCACCCTTTGCAAGTATTTTTGCCGATCCATTTCTACGGTAATGGCGGGTTGTGTTGGGTCTGTATTGAATTTCAGAACCCTTATGTTTTCTCCATCGCCCTCAATACGAATGCTGTCGCGCTCCTTGCCAGACTTGTAGATCTGACCCGCGGCGGCAAGGTCGCCATTTAATAGCTCCTGTGATGGAACTTCGCCAAGCGGTCCAGTGGCTATGGTTGCCTCACTCACCTCAATTTTTCGGAGGTCGTTCCTTCTTACGACTACTTGGAATGCAATGATGAAAACCAAGATTGTCATGATAGCCCGTATAATCAAGGGAAGCTTCGTTCCCTTACTATTACTCTCTTGTTGTTTACCCACGTAACACCTCCTCGGTATTTTTTTAATTTCTTGGGGGATCTGTTGCAGATAATACCATACAAAACCTATAATGTCAAATATTTGTGCGCAGGAGTGGACGATCTTAGAACTATTTTAGCTATGGTAAATGTAAGATAAATTGTTAGAAAATGGATGTGGATAACCGAATTATTGACTTTTAACTAGCGCTTGCTATACTGTTTGTACAGTATCGAAAAAGGGCGTCGACCGTTAGGACGATGGCCCTTTTTCATTTGTCTTTAACGGCAGTCGTAATCTCATATCTTTATCAACAAATATATTAAAATTTCTGTTGCGGAAACCTGATATAGTCTGAGAGCTTAAGGTCTTCTGTTTTTATTTCTTGGTTGAACTTAAAGAATGACATGCCGTTAGTTTAGCACTGCTATATAAAAAGAGAATATACTGAGTAACCTCTATTTTTCAAGCTCAAGTCTTATATTAGTTCCAAGGCAAACGAGAACAATATCTGTTGCTGATTATACAGGTTCTTGTGTTTGGCCAACTTCTGGTAATTGGGATTCTAACCTCATATCTAATATTCAAAAGACTGGAGTGCAAGATTGTAGAGCAATAATAACCGCGACATCAAAAATTTACGTGAGGAGTGGCGTTGCTATCATCCCTATAAAAGACAATATTGGAACAATTTACTTACTCGTTAATGTATTAAACGAACCTTCATTTTCACATGAGACCGCACCGTAGAAAGAGTTTAATCGAACTAATTCTCCGTCAGCTTGCTGCGAGGTAGTTGATTTAATTTTACTTGTCGGTCCGACGATCGTCGGATTGACAAGTAAAATATTGGAGTTATAGAATTTTGATTAAAATTGTGTAATAAACCCAAACAAAAAAACGGCTATGCCGTTTTTTTGTTGTTTGCGGTGCGCAGAGTGAGAGTCGAACTCACCGGGGCCAATGGCCAACAGATTTACAGTCTGCCCCCGCGCCCTACGGGACTACCTGCGCATTTTTTATAGAATAACTATAATTGAATTTGACAAATATTTCTAGTAGTATTAATCTTACCCCAGAAGTTAACTATTGGAAAAGAGGACTATAAATGGGCTACATGAGCCGTTTACCGAATTCAAATGACGCACCAAAACTAACTGATAATCCTTATGGTGGGGATGAGCTCATGGATGATATTGCACTTTTGCTAAATGATATGGCAAAAAGATGCACAACTTGTAAACGCGTAGTTAGAAAAAAATATCTAAAGGAACGAAATGAGTTCAATTATTGTCCCGATTGTATTTCAAAATAGGCGGCTATCCGCCTTTTTATTTTGCGAATAATCTGCTACTATATTTTCAAGTTGTCAGTGTAACACAGTTTATTGCCCGAGTAGTTCAACGGCAGAACGAATCCATGGTAAGGATTAGACAGGAGTCCGACTCTCCTCTCGGGCTCATAAAATGCCACCTTAGCGGAAGCGGCCTCATATTAGAGCATAGCTCAATACGGGGTATATGCCGCAATGCAGGCGTCTGCCCCGCACCAATTGAGAATTTAATAAGCCCCCTTAGCTTAGTGGCAAAGCAATGCTTTTGTAAAGCAAAGACGTCAGTTCAATTCTGACAGGGGGCTCCAGTACTTGGACAAGAGATTCTTAATTTGGTGTCGGGATAAAGCAAAGGTCCCCGGTTCAAATCCGGGAGGGGGCTCCAAATTATCAAATTATAAGTGATATAATTTTAGCTCTTGTTTTATAAGTAAAAATATCGTATTATAACCATTAAGAATTTAACGTATTAAAAGCAATAAAGATGGCAGAATCAAAATTTTCTAAAAACTTAATAAAGCTTCGTTGCGATAAATGTAAGAGAATAAATTATTGGACTCGCAAAAATAAAAAGCTCGTTGAGCGTAAATTAGAGTATAAGAAATTCTGTAGTTGGTGCAGAGCTCATACGAAGCACAAAGAAGCGAAAAGATAGTAGTTGGTAAATAGCGAATAGTAGTAATAGAAATTTCTAATACAAAACAGCTCTTCAAAAGAGCTTTTTTATGTGATATAATATAAAAATGGGCTAAATCGCTAAAGCGATCGCCTGAACAATTATTGCATAATTGTTTTAGGGGGTTTAGTGAAGTGGTATCACGAGCGTCTCCAAAACGCTAATCGGGAGTTCAATCCTCTCAACCCCCGCCTCTGTCTTTCGAAGTTCTGCTCCGCAGAACGAAGGCGGAATTCGGCTTGACTATGGCGTGGTAAAACCTGCTGGTAGATTTGTGAAGGCGACTATAATCCCAGTCGGTGCTGTTATGTTCCTATTTTCGCTTTTTTTCGTTATACTTTAGATAATGCTCCAGCGACCTAAAAATCTCATAGATATAGAGAAAAAGAGTGGGGAGGTTTACTTGAAACTCCCTAAAATGGTTAATCTTTCTGGCGCCAAAGTGCGCCTTATCTCTATTCGTCCCAAAGCTGTATTTATATTCAGTTTTCTTGCGGTAGGTTATTTCTTTTTTAGTTCCTTGTTTGTTTCTTCGCTCGCATTGCTTGCTCCAACATCAAATGAAATATATGCTGCTGAAACAAGTGCAGAGAGACAACAATTAGAAGCTCAATTAAAAGATCTTGAATCACAAATTGTGGAATACGAATCTACTATTACTCGGTACAAAAAGCAGGGGACTACACTTAAGTCAGAAATTAATAGATTAAATGCAAATATTTCGAAATTAACCCTACAAATAAAAGCAGCAAAATTAACAATTACGCAACTTGATAGTGGAATAAAAAAGACTCAATCCGAAATAGGAATTACAGAAGAAGAAATTGCAATACACAAAGAAGCAATAATCAAATTATTACGAGGGATTTATGAGAATGAAACAAAAACAATGATTGAAATTTTACTTTCTAATCCCAAACTATCAGATTTTTTTGGTAACATCAATGATTCAATACTTGTTGGAGAAAGCTTACGAGTAGAGCTAAATAAAGTTGTAACTCTTAGGCTTGATTTAATGGACAAAAAAGATGCACTTGCGACTCAAAGAAGTGATACGCAAACTTTAACTGAATATCAGGCCTCTCAACAGTTAGCTATTTTAAGTACTAAATCGGAAAAAGATAAACTTTTATCTGTTACAAAAGGACAAGAATCTAAATATCAAGAACTTTTAACGACAACTAAAAAAACTGCTGCAGAAATTAGAAGTAGAATCTTTCAAATTTTAGGTGGTGGTCAAATGACATTTGAAAAAGCCTATGAGTTTGCGCAATACGCAGAAAAGGCAACTGGTGTGCGGTCTGCGCTAATTTTAGCAATATTAAATCGCGAGTCTGCTTTAGGTCAAAATGTTGGCAGATGTACCCCAGAGACTTCTATGAACCCAACTCGTGATTTGCCAATATTTAGACAAATTGTGGCAGATCTTAAAGCTGCGGGGAAAACACCACCAGAACCAATACTTGTTTCATGTGCTAATAAAGACGGTGTTTATGGTGGCGCTATGGGTCCTGCTCAATTTATTCCTTCAACATGGAAGATGTATCAGGATAAAGTTGTTGCAGTTACGGGAAGTTCCCCAGCAAATCCTTGGAGTAATGCCGATGCGTTTGTGGCTTCCGGTCTATATCTAAAAGATGCAGGTGCCGCGACTGATGAGAAATTAGCTGCAGCGCGGTATTATTGCGGATATAAAGTTAGAGCAGTTTGCACAAATGTTTACGCCGCTCGTGTAGTAGAAAATGCTAGACAATTCCAGGAGGATATTGATGTTTTAAATGCTAAATAGAACCTGAAATTAGCTAAAATAAATATATCGTAACCCGGTTACGATATATTGGTTATGAGGATTTTTTTAAGAACTAGAAGATACAAATCTTAACTGGTTTTTTTGAATGTTTTCACTATGGCATCTAGGTCGCCATCCATGATTTTTTCTATGTTATGCCATTTTTTGCCAATTCTATGATCCGTTATGCGGTCTTGAGGAAAGTTATAAGTACGAATTTTTTCTGCACGTTCGGCGCCACCTACCATTTCGCGTCGAACCTCTTCTATATTTCCAGTTGCTTCCGCCTTTTTTAACTCATAGAGTTTAGCGCGAAGAATTGCCATGGCTAATTCTCGGTTAGCGTGTTGAGATCGCTCTACTCGTGAGCCAACAGTAATCCCGGTTGGTTTATGTAAAATTCTTACCGCCGTTTCTACTTTATTTACATTTTGGCCTCCTGGTCCACCTGCCCTAGAAAATGTTACTTCAAGGTCATTATCTTTAATCTGAACTTCAGTTGGTTCAACTTCTGGAAGAATAGCGACAGTTGCAGTTGAAGTATGCACCCTGCCAGCTTTTTCTGTTGTTGGGATTCTCTGCACACGGTGTACACCAGACTCTTGCGCTAAATCTTCGTAGCAATTTAGACCTGTAATTTTTGCAACAAAAGTTTTATAGCCGCCAAGGTCGTGTTGGTTAGAATCGAGTATATTAAAAGTCCATCCGCGTTTGGCAGCATATCTTTGATACATACGCGCAAGGTCGCCAGCAAAAAGAGCGGCTTCATCGCCGCCCGTTCCGGCCCGAACTTCTAAAATAATTTTATTCATAAAGAAATAATGCGAATAATACGAATATTAACACGAACGATACGAATAAAAAATTATTCACATTCGTTGCATTCGTTCTCAAATTCGTAACATTCGTATTATTATTTCGCCCTTTTAGCTTTCTTTATCGCTTTTTTCTCTGTCTTCGTGCGAAGTGTAGTTTTTGCGCGAGCTTTTCTGGCTTTGAATTTCTCTACTCGGCCTGCTGTATCAACTAATTTTTCTTCGCCAGTGTAGAATGGGTGACAACTGGAGCAGATGTCTACATCGATTTTTTCATAAGTAGCGCCTAATTTATGCTTGGCTCCACATGCACAGCGAATCTCGGCATTTTTGAAATATTTTGGATGAGTGTCTTTTTTCATAGGTATTTTCTATATAGGTTTGTATATCAGAGAATATTACCATTTTTTTAGAATTTTGCAATAGTTTAAACTTTACGCTATAAAGAGGGATGCTTTATATGGAAATTAGAGAACTAAAAATAAGTGACAATGAATACCCGCCTTTACTAAAAGAAATCCAGAATCCTCCGGAGCGTATTTTTATTAGGGGAAATTTACCGAGGTTTAGTTTGCCATGGATTGCAATAGTAGGTACTAGAAAAGCAACTCATGACGGAATAGAACTTGCTAAAAAAGTTGCTAAGGCACTAGCCGAGAAGGGTTTTATTATTGTAAGCGGATTAGCAATGGGCATAGATACCGCGGCGCATAATGGTGCATTAGCTGGGAAAGGCATAACTCTGGCGGTACTTGCTAATGGAATTGATACGATATACCCTGCTCAAAACCAAAATCTAGCTAATAAAATATTAGAATATGGTGGTGCTATTTTGTCCGAATATGAACCGGGGACTTCTGCAATGCCCTATCGATTTTTAGAAAGGAATAGAATCGTTGCAGGGCTTTGTGTTGCAACAATTGTTATTGAAGCTCCAAAAAAATCTGGTGCTATTGTTACTGCGCGTCTTGCGGCGGAATCTGGTAGAGAAATTTTCGTTTTTCCTGGGCTTGCGGGGAATCCACAATACGCTGGTTCACACGCGTTAATTCGCGATGGTGCTCGTCTTGTAAATTCGATTGATGATATTTTAGAAGATCTTTCTTTTAATACTACTAATGTGATGCAGAGGAGCGAAACAATCAATATAAATGAAAGTAAATTGCCTCTAAACATTTTTGCTGAAGAAAAAAAACTAAAAAATCACTTTCAAAATGAAAATTTATCAATGATACCTAAAAAAATTTATGATATTCTTTCTAAAAGCCAAGAACCACTCACACTGGACAAAATCGCAGAATATACTAAACTCTCTGCTCAAGAAGTTAATCAAATTATCGGAGAACTCATAATTTATGGTATAGTTTTAGAAACACCCATCGGCTACAAATTAAAAAATTAACGGATTAATGCATTAACGGATTCATGAAAATAATTAAATTTGAAGATTTGCCGATATGGAAATTATCGTTGAAAATTACTAAAAAAGTTTACGACCTAGCTTCAAAGAAAGAGTTTTCTAAAGATTTTAAATTAAGAGATCAAATACATGGAGCAATTATATCTGTAAGTTCAAATATAGTTGAGGGTTTTGAAAAAAATAATAATAACGAATTTATAAGATTTTTAAAAATTGCTAAGGGGTCTACTGGGGAGGTTAGGAATCAATTATATATTGCGCTCACTGTTTGTTATATTACCCAAATTGAATTTAATGAAATAAATTTAGAATTAGAGGATTTAGCTGGTCAGATAGGCGGTCTTTTAGTTTATTTAGAAACTAAGCGCAATAATAAACAATTTTTAAAAAAATAATTCGTTAATCCATTAATTCGTTAATAAATAATTATGTTCTTAATAATAGTTGAAAGTCCAACCAAGGCCAAAACAATTTCAAAGTTTCTCGGAAAAGGTTACAAAGTTGAATCTTCATTTGGTCATGTTCGAGATTTACCTAGGTCAAAACTTGGCATTGACACCGACCACAATTTTGAAGTCCAATATTTAATTCCAAAAAAAGCATTTCAGCGCGTTAAACAATTAAAGGAGGAGGCTAAAAAAGCTGACCAGATAATACTAGCGGCTGACGAAGACAGAGAAGGAGAAGCAATAGCATGGCATCTTCAGGAGATTTTAACTGGTCGCGCAAAAATTAGTCGTTCAAAGAAAATAGAAAAAGATTTATCTACAGACGAACAGTTTAAACGTATTGTATTCCATGAAATTACAGAAACGGCTATTCAAGAAGCTCTAGAGCATCCCAGAAAGATAGATATGAATCTTGTAAATGCCCAACAGGCACGGCGCGTTTTAGATCGTCTAGTTGGATATAAATTATCTCCATTTTTATGGAAGAAATTAATGGGTGGACTCTCCGCCGGAAGAGTGCAATCCGTAACACTTCATCTTATAGTTTTGCGCGAAGAAGAAATAAAAAGTTTTAATCCTGAGACGTATTATTCAGTTCATGCAATTTTAGAAAATAATATTCAGACTGAATTGTCAAAAATTGGAGGCGCAACAGTTCAGAAGATGGATATTAAAAGTGCAGAAGAGGCAGAAAAAATAGTTGGGAGTGTTTCTGGAGAAAGTGTAAAAACACAGAGCGTAGAGGAAAAAGAAATGGCAAAAAATCCCTTAGCGCCTTTTACAACGAGTACCTTACAACAAGCGGCTGCAAATCGTCTTGGTTTTTCAGCTAAAAAAACAATGATGTTTGCTCAACGGCTTTATGAAAGTGGCCATATCACGTATATGCGAACAGATTCGGTAAACTTAGCAGAAAGTGTACTTACTTCTGCGCGTAGCTGGATAGTAGATAATTTTGGAGAAAAATATGCTACCGACGCTCCGCGACGTTTTAAAAAGCAATCAAAACTAGCGCAAGAAGCTCATGAGGCAATTAGGCCAACTCGACCAGATTTTGTACCACAAAACTTTGGAGGTAGTGCAGGTTTTGACTCTAAAGAAGAAGACAAGTTATATGAACTTATTTGGCGTCGTTTTATAGCTTCTCAACTGCCAAAAGCGCAGTTTTTGGGAACGCGCGCCGAGTTTACTGTTACAGGAAAAGATAAAGTAGATTATGTTTTTTCAGCAAATGGTAATGTATTAAAGTTTGATGGTTTTCTAAAAGTATGGCCGACTACTTTTGAAGACCATGAATTGCCGAGATTAAAAGAGGGGGATATGTATGCGATTACAGAAGCGAAGGCTGACATGCATCAAACAGAACCACCGCCAAGATATAGCGAAGCAACACTTATTAAAACTCTTGAAAAAAATGGAATTGGAAGGCCATCAACATATGCGCCAACAATTTCTACGATTATAATGAGAAATTATGTTGAAAAGTTACAGGGCAGATTTCATCCAACAGAAACTGGCGTTTTAGTTAATAAAATGCTTTCAGAGCACTTTCCTCAAATTGTAGATTTTGAGTTTACTGCAAATATGGAAGAAGATTTAGATGAAATTGCTGAAGGTAAAGAAAATTGGGTGGAAGTAATTAGACGATTCTATGTACCTTTCGCAGAATTACTCGCTAAAAAATACGAAGAAGTTGTTAAAGAGGAAATTATAGAGACTACTACTGAAGTTTGTGATAAATGTAGTAAGCCGATGATTATTAAGCGTGGCAGGTTTGGAAAGTTTTTAGCCTGTAGTTCTTATCCCGAATGTAAAAATACTAAAGCCATTAAAGATCCACCAAAAACAATTGGAATGAAATGTCCAAAGTGTATTGAGGGAGATGTTATAGAGAGAAAAGTTGTTCGTGGTAGAGCTCGTGGAAAAATGTTTTGGGGTTGTTCTAAATATCCCGATTGTGATTATGCTAGCTGGACTAATCCAAAAGATCCTGTTGAAGTGAAGGAAGATGAAGCCACAAAGGAAAAAGAGGAACAAAAAGCTGCAGAAGAGCCAAAGGAAACTGATGAAGTTAGTCAGTTAAAATAACGCGAATTCAAATATTTACCATTTGCGCGGCTTTTCCCTCTATCTTTGCGAGGGTCGTCCCGAAGCAAACAAGTCCGTCATTGCGAGAGTTATCTCGAAGCAATCTATTTTGATCAGGCTGGATTGCCACGCTTCGCTCGCAATGA
>JAUXUB010000071.1 GCA_030680955.1 bacterium
CTATGATTTAGATCAGAGAAAAATTGATGAGTATTTAGTGAATATCTTTGATTAATGTAAGCTAGAAATTACTCGGCGAGCGAAGCGTGAACATTACCGATATCCACTTCAAAAACACTAAGTTCATCGCCTAAAAGATAATTTGACTTTAATATAGCATATATGCTATATTAGAAAAATGGAATTGAATTAAAAAGGTCGTGCTAAATAATATTATATGGATTATAAATGTCTAATATTTGACGTAGCTAGTGAAGTTATCAAAGAATGGCCACAAAAACATCGTGATAAAGTTAATGATTTTTTAAGACTACTGGAAGAAAGACAAGGAATTTTAGATGAACCTTATTCAAGACATCTTGCTGGTAAGATTCGTGAGCTAAGAGTAAATTTTGGAAAGACTAATTACCGAATTTTATATGCTCTGGTCTTTAATAAAGTAATACTTATTTTAGTAGCTTTTAGAAAAAATACATCCAAAACTCCGAAGGAGGAAATCAAAAAAGCGGAAGAATTGCTAAATATTTATCTGAACAAAAATCAAAAATATGAATACTAAAAATAATCAAAAAAAAGAAAATTATAGATTTAAACCACTGAAGCAATACTTAAATGAGCAGTATACTACGAAGACCCAGAGGCGAAAAGCTGATGATAGTTTTAGCCGCCTCTCTTTGGGCTACAATATATATATTACTAGAAAGAAAATAGGATTTACGCAAGCCGATTTGGCAAAAAAATTGTTCACTACCCAAAGCGAAGTTGCTCGCATAGAAGGCGGATATCAAAATATGACGACAGATAAATTAAATGAGATAGCAAAGGCACTAAACAAAAGACTTTTGATTTCTTTGAAATAAATACTACTGCCTCCTCCAATATTTCTCTCACCATCTTTTTTGTTCTCTCTAGCCAACTGAAATTAAAAGAGCTAGTAATTTGGGCACCAAACTAAAAATTGATTTAGGTTTACTTTCATGTTACAAGGATAAAAGTTCTCCAAAACAGAAGGGCATAAAAGGAGCTTTATATGCACATCGAGGCCAAGGACATTCTTACGTATCCTAAGTATGTCTTTCGAACAATATGGCAATTTGTTTCTAATCCCAGAGCTTGGAGGAACGTAAAAGTAATTATTTGGTCACTGCTTAGAACAATTATTGTTGGGCGGCGACTTGTTGGAGTAATTGTTTCTCATACTGCGTTTTTGAGTCGCAAAGGAACAGTCACAATCCCATGGACCCGCAAAACTTTAAGTAGATACAATTGGCGCGTAGCTCATAAATTCTGGGCACCGCAAATACTTAGTTATGCAAAAATTTCATTTCGCGTTTCCGGATATGATGAAATAGATTGGAAAAAAACATATGTGCTTGCGTCAAATCATCAGAGTACGATAGATATTTTGATTCTAGTTAAGCTTATTGAAAGCGGAGTTGTCGTTGTAAAAGAAGGGGCATTATGGTTGCCATACATTGGCAAAATTTCTAAATACACTCAAATTGTAGTGGATAGGAAGAATAAAAAACAAGCGGTTCGCGCTGTTAAGTGGGGTGTGCGGCAGTATCCAAAACAAAATTTTGTGTTTTTTCCAGAAGGCACGCGCTCTAAAACTGGAAATATCGGTGCATTTAAAAAGGGTGCGGCTGCAACTGCAATAAGCACCGGACTTCCACTTATTCCCATTGCAATAGTTGGCACTCATAATGCATTGCCTACGGGCTCACTGCTTCAGCTCAAACTAAAGCCACCTCCTATCAAGGTATTCTTTAGAAAGCCGATAAGTACAAATGGCCTTAATGAAAAAGATGTTGATATGCTAAATAACCTATTGTTTGAAACAGTCAAAAAAACACTTGAGGAAAATTCGGATTAGTGCTTGCTGATTAAACTATAAAAATAAGTTGTACTCTCACAAGTGCAACTTTTTTATCCCTCACATAATTATTTATGTGAGGGATTTATTTATATTAGACCTTTTGCAAAATTAGGATTATAGTCAAAATTTTATTCCCTGAGCTTGTCGAAGGGTAAAATTTTGGCTTAAAATCAAGGCGAGTCTTCGACGAGCTCAGACAATAATAAGTTTCTATTCTACTTCGCAAAGGGATTCGGGGAACCACTTTATTAAATACTTGAGAGCGCGTTGTGAGTAAAAATTAAAAATTTCTAGGCTTGCCGACGAAGCTGTATCCACTGCGATACAGCGAGAAGGTATAACGAAGAAATTTTTAATTTTAACCACAACCTCATAGGATATGCCAATTTTTTACAATTCGCTTCGTTGCTCCTCATCGTCGTATCACTACGGATACGCCTTCTTTGTCGCGCCTTGCACTTGCAAAAAATTAGCTATATCGCGCTTCAATTATTTAACAAAGGGGTTCCGGGCTCCACGTACCTCAAAGTGGACATGGCAACCGGTTATGCCTTTAACATTGCCAGTATTACCAACTTCGGCTATTTTTTCTCCCTGTTCAACCATTTTCCCAACATCTACAAGATTTAAGCTCGTATGACTATATAAGGTTTCTGTGCCGTTTTGATGCTCAATTACCAAATATCCACCATAACCACCATTCCACGAGGAAGGATCGCCTACTTTGGTTACTATTCCTGAAGCCGCGGCAGAAATTGGCGTGCCACAAACATTAGCTATATCTACTGCGTTATTTTTATGTAAAATTCCCCAATTCCAACTGTTTTTAGGTAATGGGGAGATAAAATATCCTGGGATAGAAGGTAAATTATTAGTGCTTTCACTTGCAATAGAAGCAAGGGATCGAAGTGGTTTACCATTTGGAATAATTAATTTTTCAGCAGGTGTTATTATCTGCGAATTTTCAATATTATTAATTTTTATAATTTCTTCTGCCAAAACTCCAAAAGAAGCCGCAAGCGATTCCACAGTATCTCCAGATTTCACTTCATAAAGAACTCCGGAAACCGGAAGGATGGTAAGCTCATCTCCCCTATGTATTTGATTGTTTTTTGCTCCACTATTTGCCCAAAGAAGGGTATTTAGTGAAATTCCAAATTGTTCAGCAATTTTTGAAAGGCTATCTCCTTCTTGCACTTTATAAGAAAGAATGCCGCTCTCATGATTTGTAAGCGATCCATCTAAAACTGCTCCATTATTTGAAAATGAAGCGCTTTTAACAAGATAAAGAGTGGGTATGTCTTCTTCTATGGCTATACTTCCTCTCTCTTCTCCACCAAAAACATCCCGTAACGGCGCAGCTGCGTCAAGTATTACTTTTTGGTCACCTTGGGAGTCGTCTCCTATTGAATTTTCATCTGGACCGCCTAACACTACCCCAGAAGAGCCGCTACCAGCTGCAAAAGATACCAAAAATCCATTTACAACCAAAACCAAAACTAGTAAAAATAGCAAAGAAATATGAATGCTCGATATCTCTGCCTTTATTCTGCTGTAAAAAATACTAGG
This sequence comes from bacterium, assembly GCA_030680955.1. Classification (GTDB taxonomy): domain Bacteria; phylum Patescibacteriota; class Minisyncoccia; order UBA6257; family JACOXY01; genus JAUXUB01. The sequence continues at coordinate 3,449 of JAUXUB010000071.1, forward strand.
CTTGCTTGATATATTCATAATTAGATTCTTTTAATTGCTCAAAAACCATCAACCTCATCGCAATTTATTTTGCTTACTAAACAAAACGTGCCATAATGATGGCTAATTTAACTTCTTTTAATTAATTAGTACTAAAAAAGTCGCTTATGCGACCTTGCATATATGGTAGCACATAACCTAAACCCAAAACAACTCCAGGCTGTGGAAAGCTCACCAGGCCCACTTCTTATTATTGCAGGTGCCGGATCTGGCAAAACCAAGACCCTAACAAACCGCTTACAGTACTTATTGTCAAATGGAGTGACGCCAGAGTCAATTATAGCCATTACTTTTACCAATAAAGCGGCCGGCGAGATGAGTGCGCGCGTAGCGCGCGATATTTCAATATTTTCCGCCAAAGGCGGATCCGCCTCTGGCGGAAAATATCATGGCCGATGGCCATTCATAGGCACCTTTCACTCCCTTGGGGCAAGAATTTTAAGAAAAGAGGCGCTTAATTTAGGCCGTGGAATGAATTATACAATTTATGACTCCGATGATTCACTTAGCGCCATAAAAAGAACTATCAAAAGTCTTAATCTTTCAAAAAAAGATACTCTAGGCCCCTCCCTGCTCCGTTATTACATTTCCAAAATAAAAAGTGGGCTTATTACGGTAGATGACCTAGTTGACGTTCCAAAACTTGAAGTCGTTAAAGCCGTGGCAGAGGAGTATGAAAAAGAGCTCGCTCGCAACAACGCTTTTGACTTTGATGACTTAATTTTAAAACCAGTACAACTCTGGCGTGAAAATCCATTAATACTCCAAAAATATCAGGACAAATATCGCTATGTTTTAGTGGATGAGTTTCAAGACGTTAATACTGCGCAATACGAATTCGTCCGGCTTCTAGCTAAAAATCATAAAAACATAAATGTTGTTGGAGATGATTCACAAGCGATATACGGCTTTCGCTCTGCAAACTATAAACACTTTCTTAATTTTGAGCATGACTGGCCAGAAACAAAAGTTAT
>JAUXUB010000002.1 GCA_030680955.1 bacterium
TTGTAATAAAAATGTCCGAATTAACCCAACATCCACCTGGTTGGCCTTGTCCTTGGCAAAATCAAAATACGCAGTCAAGCACCGGACATAGCTTTGCCTGGTTTTTGGACTGTACCGCCGCAAACGAAGCTCATCATCCAGCCGCTGTATTTGGCTGTCCATATCCCCTCCTTTGGATTATAATAGAGATGATTAACAAACGCCCTAACTTCGTATAATATACATATCTATTATAACATACCGTCAATACTGCGGATAGAAGAGAGTTATGTGAAATAAATATTTTTAATAATTATTTTTTAGTTTTTGGCAGGGGAAAATTAGGAAGGAAAATTTGATTTTTAATTCTTTAAGAAGGGTGGAATACCAAGGTTGTTTTCTCCCCCGCTTGAAGGCGGGGTCGAAAACGTTATTATAAAATGAATCTATATGGGCAGTGACTTTGTTAAATTCCAAGAGTACTTAAAAAGGCTTAGAGAAATATATTTTGAGGCTCTTTCTTCTTTTTGTGTTTATGAAGCGCTACGAGAAATAAAAGCTCACAATGTAGTTGGTGAAAAAGAAGCCGAAGATAACACAGAAGTAATAAATCGTTTCAAAAACTTTTTCATAGTTGCTGAATATGCAGCGAATTTTAATTTTTTCATGCAACTTGCGAAATTTTTTGATGACGCAAAACAATCACTTCATTTGGAAAAATTAATCAATTTTGCTAAATCAAACAGCGGACGCCTAACGGCTTCAGACTTTCGCGAAGTTAATCAAGATAGAGAATTTTTAGATGAACTAGTTCGCCGATACGAAGGCATAAAACAAGAAGACCTTGAAGTGATAAATAATTTACTAAACTCAAACAGTTTAGCTATTAAAAAACTTATAGACTATCGAGACCAATATCTGGCACATGAAGATAAAAATAAGGAAAAAATCATTATCACTGGAGAAGAAGTAGCCGAACTTTTACAAATTGTACATAAAATCTTAGACATCTTTTCTAGTAAGACCGACTTTTCAACTTGGCAATACGATCATCTAAAAGACGGGTGTAGAAACGATACAAAACTGGTCATCGAATATCTCAAAAGGTACGAGAAATACAGGATTCAAGAAATTAACGAAAGGTACGGAACCACCGAGGATATATAATTTTTTGACTTTAGGCCTTATTCTAGGTAAAATTAGGAAAAGAAAGGCCTTTCGAAACCATGAAATATCCAAAGGATTTTATAAACAAAATCATCCCTGGCGACTGTATTGATGTCATGAAACAAATACCGAACGAATCGGTTGATTTAGTAGTGACTTCACCACCCTATAATCTCAAAAACTCCACCGGAAACGGCATGAAAGACGGCCGGGGCGGCAAATGGGCCAATGCGGCCCTGGTCAACGGCTATGACACCTACGACGATTGCATGCCGCATGATGAATATGCCAAGTGGCAACGGTCTTGCCTGGAAGAGGCCATGCGGGTTATCAACGACAATGGCGCTATTTTTTACAATCACAAATGGCGAGTGCAAGACGGCTTGCTCCAAGACCGGCAAGACATTGTCAGCGGGTTTCCGGTGCGGCAAATTATCATCTGGCGGCGCAAGGGCGGGATTAATTTTAATGCCGGCTATTTTCTGCCAACCTATGAAATCATTTATTTAATTACCAAGAAAAACTTTAAACTTGCGCCAAAAGCCAATGCTCATGGCGATGTGTGGGAGTTTATGCAAGATATGAATAACCCGCACCCGGCCCCGTTTCCGATGGCGTTAATTGAGCGTATTATTGACTCAACCAACGCCGAAGTTATTTTGGACCCATTCATGGGCTCTGGCACCACGGCAGTTGTGGCTAAAGCGCTGGGCCGCAAATATATTGGCATAGATATATCGCCCGAATACTGCAAAATGGCCGAAGAACGAATTGCGCGAAACGGCAAACATAAAGAGGTTGAACCACAACAACAAACAGCGCAAATGGATTTACATTATGAACTTCAACAAGTCGCATGAAAACCTATACTAAACCACAACTCATTAAAAAATTGAAAGAGATCTCTAAACAAGGTTGGATACCAAATACCCGCCACGGAAACGCTGGCGGTATTGGTAATATGTTAGAAGACTTACTTGAAATCGAAGAAAACAACTTGCCCATCCCTAATGCTTCAGAATGGGAACTAAAAACCCAGCGGCTCGCCACCACCTCGCTGACAACGCTTTTTCATACCGAGCCATCACCCCGTGCGGTTAAGTTTGTGCCACAAGTTTTACTTCCACTCTATGGCTGGAAACACGAGGAAGCCGGCAAACAATATGGAAAAGGTGAGATGAGTTTTCGACAAACAATCCACGGCCAATCCCGTAGTGACCGTGGTTTTAAGGTTGTGATTGACCGCAAGGAACGCAAAATTCTCATCTCATTTGACGCTAAAAATGTTGACCCACGACACAAAAAATGGCTGGCCTCGGTAAAAAAGCGAGTTGGCCTGGGCGAACTGAATCCCCAACCCTATTGGGGCTTTGACGACCTGGAACACAAAGCCGGCACTAAACTGCTCAACACATTTTATGTTCAGGCCGAAGTGAAACGAGAAGGTAAAAAGGAATTTTACCATTACACCAAAGTAATGATGTTGCAAAAATTCAGCTTTGAGGGATTTTTGAAAGCATTGGAAGAAGCCAAAATCCTGGTTGACTTTGACGCCCGCACCGGCCACAACCACGGCACTAAGTTTCGCATGCGGCAGAATGCGTTGCCGATGCTGTATGCGAAAGTGACGAAAATTTTGGAATAGACAGATCATGTCAATTATACTTTTGCAGTTCATCCTACTAGGAATTCTACCTCTATCTATCCTAACGGGTTATTTATTGTATCTTGTTGGCTATCAGCTGAACGAAATTATAGTTATTGTGGGTATTGAATTTTTGATATTCATAATATTTCCTCTAGTCCGTGATAATTTTAAAAACAAACAATCGTTTGTTGTAATGCTGACCATCGCCATGATATTTGCCATTGGATTAGTGGGCTATAAAAAATTCTATAAAGACCAAGAAATATTCAAAGATAAAAAAATTGAGGAAAGAATCGCGGGGGCAGAAGCAAGGTTTGACTCAAAAATTTTTGACCTCAAATCTCAAATTGAATCGCCCACAAAAAATATCTATTCTGAGAGTATACCAAAACCTCAAAACGCAGAGGAAGCGTTTAAACAACATACTGAAGCCGACTATGAATTCAGGAACGGAAACTATGAAGTGGCTAGAAAAATTTACAAAAACATATTAGAAAACTATTCCGTTTCAAACCAATTGAGAAGTATCCTCCAGAATAGCATGGGTGCAACTTATGGCAATGCTGATGATTATAATAACGCTCTATTTTGGTACAACAAAGCAAAGGAATACAAAGATCATAGTCTTAATGTGCGTGAAAATATAGCAAGAAACTATTTTAAGCTAGGAGAATACGATAAAGCTATTAACGAATATCAGAAAATATTAAGAAAAAATCCAACCGATTATGGTATTTATAATAAGATAGGAATCATGTATTCTCTAAGCGGACAACATGATAAAGCTATAGAAAATTTTAACACAGCCATAGAAAATGGTTTTATTATTCAAACCCTGTACTTTAATCTTGCCCTAAACTATATACACAAAGGTTCTCAGTTTGACAACAAAGCAATTGAATATCTCGAAAAAGAATTGGAGCTATACCCAAACAACCCTGTAGCCATGTTCC
>JAUXUB010000003.1 GCA_030680955.1 bacterium
ATATAAGAAGTTTGAAAAATTATAATATAATTTTTCAAACAACTAGAATTTTAATTTTTTAGTTTTAATATTTAATTTTGCGTTAAACACATGGCACAGTATACTCGTAGTGCAGCAGATCAATTTTGACCAGAAGAAGCCGCAGTTGGATGGTTGTGGAATATTTTTGTTTTTTCGGTTGTTGTTTTTACGTCAATTTTGCTTTTGTATGTGAGCATTGAATTTGGATACAAAACTTTTCTAACAAAAAAAATAGAAACAACCCAGAAGAGCATTGACGAGAAAAAAGCTAAAATATCTCCAGAGAACCAGAGAAATCTAGTTGATTTTTATTCACAAGTTTATAATTTAAATAAATTATTTTTAACACATCCGAATATTTCAAAAATATTTAATTTTTTTGAAGAAAACGCAAGTAAGTCCGTCACATTTACAAAAATTAACTATTCAAAAGATTCAAGACTTATAATGGTAGCAATAGATGCCGAAACAAAGTCAATGGAACAAGTTGCAAGTCAGCTCCAAGCACTCCGACTACGCCCAGAAGTTAAGGAAGTTATTTTGGGTAGCGCAACAGAATCCGATGGAAAAATTAAATTTACCATGCGTGTCGGTTTTGAACCAAAATTTTTACTAAACTATTAATATTATGAGGCCATCTTCACAACGCGCAATAAGTTTCATACTTTCTTTAGCTATGCTAATAGGGGCGGTAATTATTTACAGCATCCTTATAGTTCCATCATATGAACAGGTTCAGCAATTGCGTAGTCAAGATGCGCTTAAAACAATAGAATTTAAAGAACAAGAAAAAGCAGCAGCTGATTTGGAGGCATTGCTTTCCAATCCCGATTATTCAGATTTAAAAACTCTTCAAGAATCACTTTCTCTCACTTTGCCGAACGATCCAAATATTGCCCAAATTGTTAGCACTTTGAATGGTTTGGCAATAATAAATACAATTACAATAAAAAATCTTGATGTTCAAATTAATCCTCTGCAGTCTTTAGGAAATCCATCGTACGTTAAAAATGTCGGGTCAGCTAAGGCTCATTTCCAAGCTTTGGGTACCTATGAGGACTTTAAGAGCTTTATTGGTCATCTTGAAAACAATGTACGTTTAATGGATGCCGGTGTAGTAGGTCTTACAATAGAGAAGAGTACTGCTGGTGCAAATGCTCAAATTAATAAATCAACTAAGAATTACTTAAGCATAAATGTAGACTTGCAAGCGTATTATCAGGAGGGGGGTTCGTCAGATATAAATTCAACAAGTACAAAAAATTAATTATAATTAATTTAAGTTATTTAAAATCATGGCAATTGCTGTAGAGAGAAAAACAAAAGAAATAAATTGGTTGGCTTTGTCTATTGGCTTATTTGCATTAGTCTTGGTCGGCGCAACTTTACTATATTTATTTATTTTACCACCCCCTGCTATAGAAAATTTTATTCAACCAGTTGAAAATAAGGAAATTCAGGATGGAGTTGAAGCAATTTTAGGTTCAGGGCTCGATGTTCCAAGTATAGTTAACAAAGCTAAAGCGCTAGAAACACCTATCCCGCTACCATTAACGGGTGATTTGGGTCGTGAAAATCCTTTTTTGCCGATTTAACCGATGGACTCTAAACTTCTTTTAGATGAATTAGTAAATAGAAAACTTATTGATGAAGCCGTAGGAAATCGGCTTTTTAGTGATACTAAAATTGCAAAAAAACACATTGAAGATTTACTTTATGAGCGACGCCTTGTGGATGATGTTGAAGTTGCCAAAATAAAAAGTTCTTTGTTAAAAGTACCTTTTAAGAAAGTAGATCTAGAAAAACTTACGTCAGATGTTTTAAAACTTATTCCGGAGGATAATGTAATAAATTATAAAGTAGTACCACTTTCTAAAACAAAAGATATGATGTTGGTTGGGATGCTCTATCCCGACGATGAAAAAGCTCAAGAGGTTTTAAAATTTCTTGCAAAACAAAATAAGATAGATTTAGGAGTTTATTTAATATCCCGTGGTGATTACGATTTGGTTCGACGTAAATATAATCCATATTTAAACGATGTAAGTGCGGCGCTCCGTTTTGTTACACCTGACAAGAATAAAGCTTTACCTCAAAGAAAGATAGTAAGTTTAGAAGAAGGGAGTGCGCAAGGTGAAGAAGCGCCAATTATAAAAATTGTGGCCTCAACGTTTCGTGAAGCCATAATTCAAAAAGCATCAGATATTCATATTGAACCGCAACGCGATCGATTGCGTATTCGTTTTCGTATAGATGGTTATTTACAGGAAGTACTTTCTCTTCCAATTGAGCTTCAACAGCCAATAGTGTCGCGCATAAAGGTGCTTGCAAGTCTCCAAATAGATGAAATGCGCACGCCGCAAGATGGAAGATTTAGAACTGTAATTATGGGTCGTGATATTGATTTTCGTGTAGCAACTTTTCCAACCCCTGTCGGCGAAAAAGCAGCGCTTCGAGTCTTAGATCCCACAGTAGGATTAAAAGGATTAGATGAGTTGGGTATAGTAGGAAGTAATAGGGCTATTATAGAAACCGCACTTCATAAACCATACGGAATGATTCTAATGACCGGGCCAACTGGGTCTGGAAAGACAACAACACTTTATGCCCTGATGCAAATATTAAATACCGAGCAGGTGAACATTGTAAGCTTAGAAGACCCCGTAGAGTATTTTATGGATGGACTAAACCAGTCTCAGGTAAGGCCAGAAATTGGTTATGATTTTGCTTCGGGTCTCCGCCAAATTTTGCGACAAGACCCCGATATTATAATGATTGGAGAAATTAGAGATTCAGAGACAGCAAAATTAGCAATCCATGCCGCTTTAACTGGACATATTGTTTTAAGTACGCTTCACACCAATAATGCAACAAGTGTTATTCCTAGATTGCTTGATATGGGTGTGGATAAGTTCTTGCTTCCCGCCGCATTAAACTTAATGGCAGCACAGCGACTTATTAGGCGATTATGTGATTATTGCAAAAAATCTACAGAACCAACCGCAGAAGTGCTAAAAATTATTGAAGGATCAATTAAATTAATGTCTGAAAAGGTAAAAAAAGATATTGCAAAACCATATCTCGTATACAATTCTCCAGGGTGTGCTGAGTGTAAAAATAAAGGATACTCTGGAAGAGTGGCCATATTTGAAGTTTTTGAAATGACGCGTCATTTGTCAGATCTCGTAAGTGGTGAGATGAATGAAACCAAGATTTTGGAAGAAGCTAAAAACCAAGGGATGCTAACACTGCGACAAGATGGTATACTAAAAGCGCTAACTGGTTTAGTTTCAATGGATGATGTTTTAGGTGAGACGACGGCCGCGGCAGAAATATAGTCCCGTTAGAAATAGCGGATCACTTAATTTCCTTGATCTGATGTCCCCTGAAGTCTGGTGTCCCCGACATCCGACTACCCAAATATTGATTTTCTGTGTTTAGGTAGTCGGATGTCACAGTATTAGTCCGCATTGCTTTATTATTAAAACCCCTGTACATCATCCGACTTCATAGCATTAAGTTCCATCGTCATTCTACCGGTCATCGGGTCAGCAAATATTGTCTTTTCTATGCGGCCGCGTCCAATTTTTAACGGGATTAGATTAAAAAAAATGGCTCCCCGCACCAAAATCCGAACATTATTTTATTTAAATTATTATTTATCTCTCGGAACTCGCCTCAACTCCAAGTTTGGAAATAATCGAGTTTCGGCTTCATAATAAATTAGATTATTATTTGAGAATGATTTGGTGCGGGATGCTCATGATTGTAGAGAAATTTTCTTCACTACAGGCATGGGTAAGAAAATTTCAACAATCATGGCATCCCGTTAGAAATAGCGGACGCACAATAAAAATATGAAGTGTAATAATGAATCGATATTAAAATATTATAAATTAGTACGTAGTTCGCATTTGGCGGCCGCGTCCTATTTCTAACGGGATGGCAGATTACAAAAAAAAGCTAAGCGATTTATTAATAACCACAGCGCGTCAGAACGCCTCTGATTTGCATTTAGCGGTTGGCAGGAAACCAACTCTTAGAATAGATGGTATTTTGATACCTCTTCAACAAGAGGCAATACTTACTCCAGAAGTTGCCGAAGGTCTTGTATTGGAACTTCTAACTAAGGAGCAACAAGACGAATTACATAAGCGCAAAGAGATAGACTTTTCATATTCATATGAAGATAAGGCGCGTTTTAGATGCAATGCTTTTTTCCAGCGAGGGTATTTAGCCGCTGCGCTTCGTCTTATTCCTTCAAAAATTCGAACTATTGAGGAATTAGGAATGCCGCCTATTTTGCACGATTTTGCTCGTCTAGCACAAGGTTTTGTGTTAATGGTAGGTCCGGCAGGACACGGTAAGTCTACAACTCTTGCGGCGTTGGTTGATGAAATTAACCATAATAGAACAGAACATATAATAACTATTGAAGACCCAATTGAATATTTGTTTTCGCAGGATAAATGTATAATTTCTCAGCGTGAGGTTAAGAGCGACACCGCAACATTCCATAGTGCACTGAAGACTATTTTGCGTCAAGATCCAGATGTTATAATGATAGGAGAAATGCGCGACCCAATTTCTATCTCAACCTCAATGACGGCTGCAGAAACTGGTCACTTAGTATTTTCTACGCTTCACACAAATTCTGCCTCGCAAACTATAGATCGTATCATAGATTCTTTTCCGGCATCGCAACAAGGTCAAGTAATGAGTCAACTTGCGGCAACACTTGTCGCGATAGTTTCCGAGCGATTAGTTCCACGAATTAATGGGGGTCGCGTGCCAGCTGTAGAAATTATGATAGTAAATTCAGCAATACGAAATCTTATTCGTGAGCGAAAAACATATCAGATAGATTTAGTTATCGAAACTAGTATTCAAGATGGCATGATGACATTAAACAGATCGCTTTCCCACTTGGTTCGTAGTAAAATAATATCATTAGAGAATGCAGAAACTCATTCTTTAAATCCAGGAGAATTAAGGTTATTATTAGAGAGGACATAGGCCATCAACGAAAAACAAATATATTGCGAATAAACGAATGTCGAAATTAAGAAATGAAAATATTATTTATCCAGAATTGAGTTATAAAATTATAGGTAATGCCTTCGAAGTCTTTAACGAACTAGGCAGTGGGCATCATGAGAAATATTATGAGCGCGCATTAATAGAATCATTTAAGAAAAACCAATTACAATTTCAATCCCAAGTTCCATTTGTGGTAAAATTTCAAGGTAAGGTTATAGGAAGAAATTATCTTGATTTCTTAGTGGATAATAAAATTATTGTTGAATTGAAAAAAGATAATAAATTTTCCAAAAAACATATTGATCAAGTTTTAGAATATTTAAAAATAACACGTTTAAAACTCGCCATTCTTATTAATTTTACTCGCCAAGGAGTAGTTTCAAAAAGAATTATAAATTTTGATATTTCGTAAATTCGTAAAATTATTCGTTATTCGTTGATGGAATATGAAGTATAAATACACTGCACGTACAAAATCTGGTGAGCTCCAAACAGGGGATATAAATACTGGGAGCAGAGAAAAAGCTTTAGCGCTTCTCACAGAGCATGATCTTTTTGTTATAGAACTTAAAGAGGGGTTAGAAATGAATTTTCTAGTTAGAATTTCCGCTTTCTTTAACAAGGTTAAAATAAAAGACCTAATGCTTTTTACAAGGCAATTCGCGACCTTACTTGAGGCGCATGTTCCAATAAATGATTCGCTCCGCACGCTTTATCAGCAAACAACCAGTTTTCGTTTAAAAGAAGTAATTTTTAGCATAACGTCAGACGTAGATGCTGGCCTCTCGCTTTCGCAAGCGTTAGATAGATATTCGGATGTGTTTGGAGAATTTTATATTAATATGGTGCAATCTGCCGAGGTAACTGGCAGAATGGATGAAGTTTTAACATTTTTGGCCGAATATATCGAAAAAGAACATGCTCTCGCAACAAGATTAAGAAGCGCCCTAACATACCCGGCAGTTGTTATTTCGCTTTTTATAGTTGTAGGCGGAATTGTAGTTTTGATAGTAGTACCTTCGCTTGCGCCACTCTTTGAAGAATCGAAAGTAGAACTGCCACTTTTTACTAAGTTTCTAATTGGAACAGCTAATTTTATTAAAGGATGGTGGTGGCTCCTTATTCTACTAATTTCCGGTTTTGCTTTTTTTGGAACAGATTACGTTAGAACTCCAGAAGGCAGAGCTATTTTTGATGAATTAAAACTAAAAGTTCCTCTTTTTGGTAATTTAATGAAAAAGCTGTACGTTGCCCGCCTTACAGAATCTATCAGCGTCTTGCTGAAAGGCGGCATTGCAACAAGGCAATCAATTGAAATTGCAAGTCATGTTGTTGGAAATTATATGTATTCCGATTTATTGCATGATGCGGCAGAGCGTGTAAACGCAGGAGAACTTATGTCTCAAGCATTTGCTCATCACCCTACATATTTTCCGCCACTTTTATCTCAAATGGTAGCAGTGGGAGAGAATACTGGTAGATTAGACGATATGCTAGCCCGTGTGTCTAAGTTCTATACAACAGAAGTAGATGAAACCGTTGCAAATATGGTAGAGCTCATCCAGCCTGCGCTTATTATCATAATAGGAGTACTCACTGGCCTCCTTTTTGCGTCAATGTTGCTTCCTATTTATGACTTAGCAAATAAATTCTAAGCTAAATTTAAGTTTATCCCATTAGAAGCCGCGATCGCTTAATTCCCCTGACCTGATGTCCTCGACATCCGACTACCCAAATATTGTTTTTCTGTTCCTGGTAGTCGGATGTCATAACATTAGTCCGTATTGCTTATTTTTCTGATGTTCCTTGAAGTCGGATAACCAAATATTTATCCTGAGTTCATAGAAGGATTGAAGTTTTTTCTTGCAGTAGGTTATCTGACTTCATAATATTTTGCCTTTATGTTTTTTCCGACATCCGACTACCCAAATATTGATTTCCTGTGTTTAGGTAGTCGGATGTCATAATATTGAGTTCCCGTCTTTATTCCTTTTTTGACTTGATGTCCCCTGAAGTCCGATGTCCCAAATATTAATGCAGTTGTCTTTGGACATCCGACTTCACAAATATTGAGCTTTTATGATTTTTTCTCATCGGGTCAGCAAATATAGTCATTTCTACGCGTCCTATTTCGTACGGGACTTATCCCGTTAGAAGCCGCGATCGCCCAGTATCCAAACCTAGATATTATATAGCTTAAATCAAGATTATAATTTAATGACAACAAATTCCTCTATCTAATCGCGATCTGCTTCTAACGGGACTTATCCACATCCTCATATGGTCGTTATGTGGTATAATTTAT